>CAZETN010000034.1:0-9901 GCA_964514475.1 uncultured Bacteroides sp. | reverse complement strand
TACACCGCCATGCTGCTGATTTTGCCGCTGCTGCTGATATGCGCCGGCGGCATATCGGTGTTCATGTCGTCCAGCCTGCAGTCCTTTTTCGACTGTTCGTTCATGACGCCGGTCATCGGCGCGTTGCTCGAGGCGGCCTCGTGGCTGTTTACGTGGCTGTTCTTCGCGGGTACCTTCATACTTATCCCCAACGCCAGGGTGCGGATCCCCAACGCCCTTGTCGCCGGCGTGCTTACCGGCACGGCCTTCAAGGTGCTGCAGTGGCTGTTTGTCACGGGACAGCTTTATGTGACCAAGTACAATGCCATCTACGGCTCGTTCGCGTTTCTGCCGCTGATGCTGCTGTGGATGCAGCTGACATGGATGATAGTGCTGTGCGGGGCGCTGGTGTGCTACTCGTCGCAAAGCATATTCCAGTACTCGTTTTCGGTACAGGTCAAGGACATATCGCCGTCTTACCGGCGGCGCGTCATCATAGCCGTGGCCACGCTTGTGGTAAAGCGTTTCCAGGCGGCCGAAAAGCCGCTTACGGCACAGGACATAGCCCGGGTAGCCGAAATACCGCCCAAACTGCTCGGCGATGTCACCGGCCTGCTTGTCAGCGCCGGCATCATAAACCGCGTGGTCATAGACATGCGCCGTGAGATATACGGCTATCAGCCCGCAGTAAGCCCCGACATCCTCACTATCGGCTATTTGCGCGACCGGCTCGACAACCTGGGCAGCTCGGACTTCATTCCCGGATTTGACCGTCAGTTCCACGATGTCGAGGCCGCCGTGGCCCGGCTTGAGGCCGTACTTGACCATGCAGCCTCGGATGTGCTGCTGTCGTCGCTCCGGGTCGGTGACACCGACAATGACACGAACTCTGAAACCATCACACAATAACAGTTATCAACCTTCAACAATTATCCCTTGACATGAAACAGGAAATCAAGACCCTCAGCGCTCCCGGAGCCATTGGGCCCTACAGTCAGGCCATCGATGCCGGCGCCTTTGTGTATGCGTCGGGGCAGCTCCCCATCGATGCCGAAACCGGCACCATGCCGGCAACCATTACCGAGCAGACCGAGCAGTCGCTGCGCAACGTAGAGGCCGTGCTCGCCGCCGCCGGACTCACCACCGTCAATGTGGTCAAGACAACGGTGTTCCTGGCCGATATGGCCGACTTCGCCGCCATGAACGAGGTGTACGCGCGCCACTTCGCCGCGCCCTATCCGGCACGTTCGGCCGTGGCTGTCCGCACCCTCCCCAAAAACGCCCTTGTCGAAATCGAGGTGATTGCGGCCCGCTGAAGCGTGTCCTCCGCGGTGTGTGCGTGTGTGGTCTGTCACACTCCCTGCGCCGCGGAGGTCCGTCTCTGTGCCGTACTCTCACGCCGTCGGCGCACCCCGAACAGCCATACGCTCAGAAAGTGGCTCGACCGCAGCACCGCGCCGCACAGCAGGCACAGCGCCACTATGGCCACAGCCACGCTCAGGGCGAAGCCGAGTTTGAAAACCGACATCGACGGCAGCTGCAGGTCGCCCAGCAGATGCAGACCGGCCAGATGGGGGATGAAGAACATGTGCGTCATGTACACGTCGAGTGTACGTGTGCCCGTAAAGCGCAGGGCGCGTGCCATGCGTCCGCCACCCTCGAACCAGGATGCGCGGCTATGAAAGAATATGAGCACGGTGAACAGCCCGGCCATGCGGTGTGTCAGCCCCTGCAGCAAGTACTGCGGCAGCGACGCAGGCTCCGAATACGAGTCGTGGTAAAACCAGAAACATCCGCTGACAAACAGCACGATGACACATGTGCGGAAACGATCGTCGTCGAGCAGCTGTGCGACCGCCGCGCGATAGCGGCGCGCAAGTATGCCGGCCGCGAAGTACGGAAAATACTGCACCACCTTGTGCCACGCCAGCACCTGTCCGACACCCGGGCCGAACGTCTCAAGCCCCGACAAGGCCGCAGCCGCCGACAGCGCCACAAGCGCCGGCACTGTGATGTCGCGGCACGTCAGCCGCGAAACAAGGTTCAGCGCCACGTATAGCGCGAACATCTGAAACAGCCCTATCGTGAACCAGAAATAGTTGTAACCCGTGTGTACGAAAGCCCACGGGTCAAGTCCCCACACATACTGGTACAGCATGAAAAAGACAGTGGCGCACAGTATCTGGGCACGTATCTTGCGCACCATTATGTCGGCCGTCACCTCGGATGTCCACCTGTCGGCTGCCCTGTAGGCGAAAAAGCCGCTGACAAAGAAAAACAGAGGCATGCGGAACGACATCAGTACCGACGACACCGGGCTTGAGTCGGCGGCGTCGGGGTGCATGAACAGCAAAGCGTGGAAAAACACGACGAGCACCATCGTGAAACCGCGCATGGCGTCGATGTAGCCTATTCGGCCGGGTGCGTCAGCCATCGTCATGCCATTGACGGGGTTTCGGCCTCGATGTCCGTGCGGGGTTGTATCCGGGGCACGCGCGGGCGGTTACGCACTCCCCACAGCCATACACTCAGGAAGTGGCTCGACCGCAGCACGCTGCTGCACAGCAGGCACAGCCCTACTATGGCCAGTGCCACCGGTACGGTGACTCCCAGCTTGAACACCACCATCGACGGCGCGCCCAGCGAGGCGAACCATCCCATCTGGGCCAGATGCGGCATAAAAAACATGTGCATCATGTATATGTCGAGCGTGCGCGTGCCTATGAAGCGCATCGAGACTGCCAGCCGGCTTGTGCCGCTGAAAAACGCGGCGCGGCTGTGGAAAAATATAAGCACCGTAAACAGTCCGCTGAAACGGTGTGCCACGCCCTGCAGCAGATGTGCCGGCACCGAGTGGGGGTCGCGGTAGCCGTAGGCGTAGAATTTGAAGCAACCGGCCACAAACACCACCGTCACCAGGGTACGGAACCAGTCCTGACGCAGCAGACGGTCAAGGCCATCGGCGTGCTCGCGGCACAGTATGCCCGCCGCAAAGAACGGAAAGAAGTGTATCACCTGGTGCCACGAGAACACCGTGCAGATGCCTACCGGAAAAAACTCAAGTCCGAAGCACGCGCCCAGACAGGCGAGCACAATCAGCGACACATCGACGATATTGCGCCGGATGGCACGCGATATCAGATTGAGCGCGACGTATACGACGAACATCTGGAACAGCGCGATGGTAAACCAGAAAAATCCGTAGCCGGTCTTGGCAAAATCGAACACATCGGTGTGGTTGACATAGGCGAAGAGCATGAAGAACAGAGTGGCGCACAAAACCTGCGCGCGCAGTTTGCGTATCATGATGTCGCTCACGACAGACGCGGTCCAGCGGTCGACGGCTTTGTAGGCGAAGTATCCGCTTATAAAGAAAAACAGAGGCATGCGGAACGAGAGCAGCACTGCGGCCGCCGGACTTCCGTCCCAGTGCCTGGGACTCATGAACAGCAGCACGTGCGCCAGCACCACCAGCACCATCGTAAAACCGCGCATGGCGTCGATGTACTGTATGCGTCCGGCCGCTCCGGGTGCCTGAGTCAGGGAATTTCCCATATTTTTTGACAATGATTGGGTTCGTGATATATATTGAATGGGGCACGGTACCCCTGATTCGGCTGCAAAGTTACAAATGATTTTCCGAAATTGCGTAATCCCGTCGGCCGTTATTGCCTTAACTCTTTGGGTTTTATGTTTTTTTAATTGGCCGCCGTTAATCCATTACACAAAGACCTGTCACAAACAACTTACCTGCCGCGCCATGGGGCCGACGCGGAGGGCGCAGAATTTTGCGGCCGCATCCGGATGGCAATCCCGCCGACCCGCCGACCCGCCGACAAAACACCGTGTTTTTACGTGACGGAACTCCGGGGCGTCGCCGTCCCGAAGTGACGGGGACCCACGCCGACATACTTACCCGGGCGCGGCAGGAACAATTGCCGCATTGAAATCGTTTTATATCAAAACCGAATAGACATGACACACGATATCGAAAAACTGCGCAGTGCTGCGCTTGCGTATCACGAGTTCCCGCACCCCGGAAAAACGGAGACGGTGCCTACAAAACCGTTCTCGACCCCTGCCGACCTGTCGCTTGCGTATTCGCCGGGCGTGGCCTATCCGTCGCTCGAAATCGCCGACAATCCGTCGAAGGTGTTCGACTATACCAACAAGGGCAATACCGTGGCGGTGATATCGAACGGCACGGCTGTGCTGGGCATCGGCGATGTGGGTGCCCTGGCCGCAAAACCGGTGATGGAAGGCAAGGCCCTGCTCTTCAAGATTTTTGCAAATATCGATGCATACGACATCGAAATCAGCGAAAAAGACCCGAAGAAGATGATTGAGACCGTCAGGGCCATCGCTCCCTCGTTCGGGGGCATAAACCTCGAGGACATCCGTTCGCCCGAGTGTTTCGAAATCGAAGCCGGGCTTGCTACCTCGTGCGGCATACCGGTGATGCACGACGACCAGCACGGTACTGCCGTGATTGTAGCCGCCGCCATGATAAACGCCGCCGACATACAGGGCAAAAAAATCGACGAGATAAAGCTGGTGGTAAATGGTGCCGGAGCGGCTGCCATTGCGTGTACGCGACTGCTGATACGTCTCGGCGTGCGTCCCGACAATATAGTGATGTGCGACAGCAAGGGCGTCATGACCCGCGGACGTGACAATCTCAACGCCATAAAGCGCGAGTTTGTAACTGACCGCGATGACCTGCACACGCTGGCTGACGCATTGAAGGGCGCCGACGCCTTTCTGGGGCTGTCCGTGGCCGATGTGATGACCCCGGCCATGCTGCGGTCGATGGCGCCGCGTCCCATTGTGTTTGCCCTGGCGAACCCCGACCCGGAAATTGACCGCGCTACGGCGATGGCCACGCGCGACGACCTGGTGTACGCCACCGGGCGTTCGGACTATCCCAATCAGATAAACAATGTACTTGGTTTCCCGTATATCTTCCGCGGAGCACTCGACTGCCGCGCGCGCTGCATAAACGAGGATATGAAGCTGGCCGCAGCCAGGGCGATAGCGCATATCGCCCGGCAGCCGGTGCCTGACGAGCTGGCCGCCATGTACGGAGTGGACAGCCTGCGTTTCGGTCCCGGCTATATCCTGCCCAAGCCTTTCGACCGGCGCCTGCTGTCGGTTGTGTCGCCGGCCGTCGCCGTGGCTGCCATGAACAGCGGCGTGGCCGCACGCCATATCGCCGATCCCGATAAATACGGACGCACGCTCGAGGCCGAGATACACTGCATGGACAACGCCATGAACACATTTATAAGCTACAGTTGTGCCGCGCCCTCGCTGAAATAGGCAAGGAAATCGGCAACGACAAAGTTGCTGCCTCCGACAAATATGACGTCGTCGGGGTCGGTTGCGGCCGCCAGGGCTGCCAGCCAGCCCGATTTTACGTCGGGGTACGCCTGTCCGGCGATGCCGTGACGGGCTGCCTCGGCGGCTACGTCCGAAGCCCGGGCCGCACGGGGCGTGTCGGGTTGTACGAAGTAGTATCTGGCCTGCCGGGGCAGATAGTCGATAATGTGCGATATGTCCTTGTCGCCTACAAATCCCAGCACGATGTGCAGTCCGGCGCATTTCAGCGATTTAAGCCGCGGACCGGTATACTGCCACGCGCCCGGATTGTGGCCGGTATCGCAGACGACGGCGGGGTTACGGCGCAAAAGCTGCCAGCGGCCCATGAGTCCGGTCATACGGCAGACGTTTGCGAAACCGGTATGTACGGCCTCGGCGCTGATGCTGTAGCCCCGGCGGCCGAGTGTCTGCAGGGCGTGCATGATGGTATTGGCGTTGTGCCACTGCCCCTCGCCGGTAAGCTCTGACCGGATTTCGCCCCAGGGTGTGTCCGGGTATATTATGGCGTCGGGACGGATTTCGAATTTGCCGAACGCCGGAGAGTCCTGTGCGAAGACAATTTCGGCCCGGGCCTTTGCGGCCGTGTCCTCGAATACGGGACGTGTGTCGGTGTCGGCCTCGCCGATTATCACCGGGACTCCGGCCTTGATGATACCCGCCTTTTCGGCGGCTATGGCGCGTGTCGTATCACCCAGAAGCGCGCAGTGGTCAAGCGAGATGTTGGTGATGACGCACAGATCGGGGCTGATGATGTTGGTGGAGTCGAGACGTCCCCCGAGGCCGGTCTCGATGACGGCGACATCGGTCTGCTCGCGTCTGAAGTGCTCGAAAGCCATCACCGTCGCCAGCTCGAAGAAACTGGGGTCGAGCGTGCCGTCGGCGAATTCGGGCAGCTTGCTGAAGCGCCGTGCGAAGTCTATTACCTCGGCGTGGCCGATGGGTTTGCCGTTGACGCGTATCCGCTCGTTGAAGTCGAGCAGGTGCGGCGACGTGTACAGCCCCGTTTTCAGTCCCGAAGCCTGCAGTATCGCCGCCAGCGTGTGCGCGGTGCTGCCCTTGCCGTTTGTGCCTGCGATGTGGATGGCGCGCAGTCCGGCGTGGGGGTCGCCGAAGGCATGGCTCAGGGCCAGTGTCGTGTGCAGTCCCGGTTTGTAGGCTGCCGCGCCGACACGGTGGAATGCCTGAAGGCGGTTGAACAGAAACTCGAGTATGGTGTTGTATTCGTCCATGATGTCAGTATATCAGCCATCCTAAAAAGCCGGCGGTGCAGATTGTGAGGATGGGGTGTATTTTTGTGAACAGCTGCATGCACAGGGCACCGGCGCACAGGGCGATGCTGATGCAGATGTCGCGTGTCCCCGTGCCGAAGTTGGCCCCGTTCATCAGCAGCAGCGCCGCCGAGGCTATCAGCCCCACCACAACAGGACGCAGCCCGGCAAAGGCTCCGCGGATATATGCCGACTCACGGTGCCGGCGGATGTAATGGCTGGTGCGCGTGACGAGCACGAACGACGGGATTATGATGGTGACCGTGCAGATGAGCGAGCCCGCGATACCCCACCACCAGCCGTCGTAGCCGTTGAGCTGCGGCGCGACGTAGCCGATGTACGTGGCCGAGTTGATGCCGATTGGTCCCGGAGTCATCTGCGAGATGGCCACGATGTCGGTAAATGTCTGCTCGGTAATCCATCCGGGGCCTACAATCTTGTTTTCAATCAGGGCCAGCATGGCGTATCCGCCGCCGAAGCCGAAGAGGCCTATCACCAGATAGGCCCAGATAAGCTTGAGGAATATCATAGGGTATTATGTTTGCCTGTGTGGCTTTTGAAATACACGATGCCCGCCGTTACGGCAAGCACAATCCAGAGCACCGGGTTTGACAGAACCGGAACTCCGGACCATATGCACAGCGCCACGATAACGGGTATCCATACGGTGCGGAGCGTGATTTTGGCTGCTTTTGCGGCGTTTATAACCGGCGCTATGATCAGCGCCACCACGGCCGGGCGTATGCCTTTGAAGATGGCCGACAGCGTAGGGTCGCCGGTGATGGCCTCGGGAGTCAGGAAAACGGCGATGGCCAGGATAATGACGAAGGAAGGCAGTATCGAGCCGGCCGCACAGGCGTATGTGCCGCTGCGTCCGCGCACTTTGTCGCCGACGGCGACGGCCATATTGACGGCCAGGATGCCCGGCACCGACTGCGCCACGGCAAGCAGGTCGAGAAATTCTTCTTTGTCTATCCAGCGGTGGCGGGTTACAATCTCGCGCTCTATGATAGATATCATCGCCCATCCGCCGCCGAAGGTAAAGGCGCCGATTTTCAGGAAGGTGACGAACATGTCCCAAAGCGGCGTCACGGGCGGTGTCGCGGATACCGCAGGCCTTTCGTTTGTCTGAGTTTCGTTCATGTGTGTGGAAAAATTCGGTGCAAATTTACCCAAAAAATCAATACGGCGTCTGTTTTTTTCGCCATGTCGCACATAATTGCTAATTTTGCGGATATGAATCAGGACAAACAGGACTATAACAGCTACGACAGCGACCCGGCACGCGGTTACCGAAACGGCGGGGGCGCTGACTCATATAATTACAGGCCGGACAACCGCAGGCCCTGGCACGGTCAGGGCCCGCGCGGCAATACGGGCGGTACGGGCCTCCGTAACTTTTACCGCCGCTACCCCATATGGTCGACGCTGATATTGATAGCGCTGGCCTCGGTGGTGCTGGTGTGGCTGCTGTTGCTGTTTACCGATGTGTGGACGCATCACGGAGCCAAGACTACGGTGCCCTCGATCAAGGGCATGCAGTATGACCAGGCCGTAAACGTGCTCGAGGGCGCTGACCTGACAGCAGTAATCGCTGACTCGATTTACGACGACAAGCAGCCGGGAGGCACCGTTGTCGAGGTATGGCCCAAAGCCGGCGCCACAGTCAAGTCGGGTCGCGAGGTTTACCTGACCATAGTGGCATATTCGCCGCGCATGGTGGTCATCGACATGCCGCTTACCGACATATCGCAGAAACAGGCCGAAAACTATCTGGCCTCGCACGGCATCACCGCAATCGACATCCGCTATGTGCCTGCCGAGTACGACAACAGCGTCGTGGCCGCCAAGTACGACGGGCGCCTTATCACCATGGGCAGCCGCATCCCGGCAAACGCCACCATAGTGCTCGAGGTAGGTCAGGCCATCGACAGCCTGAGCTACGCCATCGACGTTCAGGCCGACTCGATTTTCAACAGCGAACCCGTGGTGGAGGAACCTGCCGCCACTGACGAACCATCGGCATACTATGAGTGAGGACATATATGATGTCGTCGCTGATGACGGAGACGTCGCCGAAACCGGACTCGGAGACAGCGAGATTTCGGACGGCCTTTACGAGCATTTCCGCTTTGTCGCCGACAAAGGCCAGCAGCTTCTGCGAGTCGACAAGTTTCTGACCGAACGGCTGGCCGGGTCGTCACGCAACCGCGTGCAGCAGGCCGCCGAGGCCGGATGCATACTTGTCAACGGAAAGGCCGTGAAATCAAATTACCGCGTCAAGCCTCTCGATGTGGTGCAGATAGTCATGGACCGGCCCCGGTACGAGCATGAGGTTATAGCCGAAGACATTCCGCTCGACATAGTCTACGAGGACAGCGACATACTTGTCGTCAACAAACCGGCCGGGCTTGTAGTGCATCCGGGGCACGGAAACTGGACCGGCACGCTGGTCAACGCCCTGGCCTGGCACTTCAGGGACACACCCGATTATGACGTGGACGACCCGCGCCTGGGATTGGTGCACCGCATCGACAAGGATACATCCGGACTGCTTGTGGTGGCCAAGTCTCCTGACGCCAAGACACATCTCGGACGCCAGTTTTTCAACAAAACCACCCAGCGCGAGTATGTGGCCGTGGTATGGGGCGTCCCCGAACCCGCGCAGGGACGCATCGAGGGCAACATAGGGCGTTCGACCCGTGACCGCCTGCAGATGGCCGTATATCCCGCCGGAGGCGAAATCGGCAAACATGCCGTCACACATTATTCGGTTGTCGAGGACCTGGGTCACGTCAGCGTGGTAAAGTGTGTGCTGGAGACAGGACGTACTCATCAGATACGCGTACACATGCAGCACATCGGCCATACACTGTTCAACGATGCCCGTTACGGCGGCGACCAGCCCCTGCGCGGCGAGCGCACGGCCGCCTACAAAGCCTTTGTGACAAACTGTTTCGAGACGTGTCCCCGTCAGGCGCTGCACGCGCGCACCCTGGGCTTCGAGCATCCGCGCACACATCAGCGCATGTTCTTCGAGGCGCCGGTCCCCGCCGACATGACCGCCCTTATCGAAAAGTGGCGCAACTACATCCACCATACCCGGAAAATGTAATGCGCTCCCCGCATCGCCGGCATTGATGGGACGGCAGGGAAAACTGGCCTTTCGGGCGCCTTGACTGGAAATATGATACATTCTTTGCCCGTGTCAGGGCTCTTAGAGCGCAGATTCTACCTGCAAGTGCAAAATTAGGCAATAAATTTGAAGAACTCAG
>CAZETN010000033.1:0-10161 GCA_964514475.1 uncultured Bacteroides sp. | reverse complement strand
AACACGCTTAGCATCAACCGACTAACACTGGGCGCATCAACCGCCTATACCTAATACACAAAATGCCGAAAAAAGAAGCGAAGCACATCTTACGACATTATATATAGGTCAATTTCAAGTCGTATTGGATCAGAGAACAATTATCCAAGTTCTCCGCAGATGGGTTATCTGGCAAAACTCCTTGAACGTCGTGGCCGCGATTTTGTCGCGGTGACATCCCGAAATCGTGTTATGTGAAAGATTGGGAGACACTCACTCAGGCCTGACATGTCTTGTTGTATCGGCGGCTTGCTCGGTCAATCGAACAGTTGAGCAACGCATACACAGTGGCACTTATGCCGCTCAGCGTCGAAGTTATATCGCGGCCGAGCAGAAAATTGCTTACCAGTGCATTGGTCACGGAGATACGTTCCTCCTCGGGTAGTCCGTTAAGGGCCCTCAGTACATCGGCGGTGAAAACTACTGTCTGGTTCATGGTGATGAAATTTCGAATGTGCGACTTTGTCAGGTTTACACCGCAAAGTTAAGTCGCGGCATGAGAATGAATAATTCACACCAAACAAAAATAATTTTAATTCAATGCGTTTTCAAGGTCGCCATTACAAACACGGACTGAACGGAGTCGACTCCCTGCAGGCATCCGAGCGAATCCGTGACAAATTTACGGTATGACGGCATGTCAGGCACACTCACTTTAAGCATATAATCGAACGAACCGCTTACATTATAGCACTCAGTGACTTCGGACATGGAAGCGACAGCGGCGGCAAATGCACTGTGGCTGTCGGTATTGATGCTGCGCAACTTGACATTGCAGAAAACGGTGAAGCCGAGGCCCAGTTTCTCGTCGTTGAGGCGCACCGTGTAGCCTTCTATTATACCTTCGGCCTCGAGACGCTTCAACCGCTCGAAAACTGGAGTGGGGGAACGGTGCACCTTCGCGGCCAGTTCGCGCACCGAAAGGCGCGAATTCTGCCGTAATGCCTCAATGATGTCCAAATCTATTCGGTCTATCCTGTCTGTCATGGGTTACGTTTGTTCTGTTTACGCCCGCAAATATAGCGACAACAGAACAAAACAACAAATTATTTCCACATAATATGCGATATGTACCATAATAATGCGTGGTATTGGTTGTTTTTACGTTTGATTGTAATTTTGCATCGAACAAACGACACATATATGATCAACGACAAAATACACTTCGAGACACTTCAGCTACACGGGGGCCTGGACCGCGGCAAAGACGGCAATAAAGCCTGCGTAGTACCTATATATCAGACAGCTGCATATGTATTCAACAGCTGTCAGGACGCCGATGACCGTTTTCAGCTACGTAAACCCGGATGCATATACGGACGTCTCAACAACCCCACGCAGGATGCCTTAGAGCGCCGGATTGCCGCACTTGAAGGCGGAACAGGCGCACTGGCTGTGGCTTCGGGAGCGGCGGCGGTCACCTATGCCCTCGAAAATGTACTGCTGCCCGGCGACCATATCGTAGCCGGCGACAATCTGTACGGCGGTACATACAATCTGATTGTGAACAATCTGGCTAAACGCGGCATCAGATACACCATTGTCAACCTCAACGACGAGGAGGCTCTCAAAAAGGCCATACGTCCTGACACAAAAGTTATATATGGCGAAACGTTCGGAAATCCCAACAGCGATGTCACTGACATTGATATGGTGGCACGCGTGGCTCACGAGCATAATGCAATCTTCATTATAGACAATACTTTCGGAACGCCTTGTCTTATCCGGCCGATAGAACATGGCGCCGACGTTGTCGTGCATAGCGCCACAAAATTTATCGGCGGTCACGGTACCAGTCTGGGCGGTGTAATAGTCGACGGCGGTCACTTCGACTACAAGGCCTTCGCCGACAGGTTTCCTACTTTAGGACAACCTGATGGCAGTTACCACGGTACTGTATTTGCCGATGCCGACCCCGTGTCGCCATTCGTAACACGCGCACGCTGCGTTGTACTGCGCGACGAGGGAGCCTGCATATCACCGTTCAATGCCTTTCTGCTTCTGCAAGGGCTGGAGACATTGTCATTACGAGTGGAGCGTCATCTGGCTAACACGTTGAAAATCGTCCGGTATCTGGCCGGGCACCCGCGCGTCAGGTCGGTAAGCCACCCATCACTGCCTTCTCACCCCGACAATGCCCTTTATTCGAAATATTATCCTGCCGGGGGCGGCTCAATTTTCACTTTCGACATAGAAGGTGGCCGCACCGAGGCATGGGAGTTTCTCGACCGGCTGAAGCTGTTTACTCTGCTCGCCAACGTCGCCGACTCACGCAGCCTGGCCATTCACCCGGCAAGCACCACACACTCGCAGATGAACGAGACCGAACTGGCTAACGCCCATATATCGCAATCTACAGTGCGACTCAGTATCGGTCTTGAACATGCCGACGACCTTATAGCCGATCTCGAACAGGCATTGGCACGATAAAATTCCCGGACCTTATACTTTAATAATGAGTGAGTTGCAGAAATCTACTTACTTGATTAAAACTGATTTTTGGAACTTACCTACAATCCGCAGCAGCATGACGACATTCCAGCAGAGCGTAGCCGAATTCCTCAGTTCGGAGCATTCTACGGCGTTCTCGTTCGAAATTCTTCCGCCTTTGCGCGGCAACAGCATAGAGCGCACATTTGACAATGTGCAGCAACTTATGGAATTCTGCCCGGCCTATGTCAACATCACCACGCATCGCAACGAGGTCGTATACCGCGACCTCGGGCAGGGAACGTACCGAGCCGAGACGGTGCGTAAAAGACCCGGAACCGTCGCCGTAGCCGCAGTCCTGCGCGAGCGCTTCGGCGTGCGCCCCGTTCCGCATCTTATCTGCGGAGAGTACTCGCGCCGCGAAATCGAGGATCAGCTCATCGACCTGTCATACCTCGGAGTCACCGACATTCTGGTGCTCAGGGGCGACCGCGGAGCCGCCGCATCCTCATTCGTATCCGGACGCGACGGACACAGTCATGCCGACTCCCTGGCCCGTCAGGTCGACGAATTCAACAAAGGTATTCTGTCTGACGGAAGTTCAACCGAGCCCGTCTTTCCTCCCTTTACCTTCGGTGTCGCCGGTTATCCCGAAAAGCACGACGAAGCCATGAATATCACCACCGACCTGCATTTTCTGAAGTCTAAAGTCGATGCAGGCGCAAAGTACATAGTGACACAGATGTTCTATGACAACAAAAAATTCTTTAACTTTGTCGGGCGTTGCCGTCAGGCCGGGATAACCGTGCCCATCGTTCCTGGTATAAAACCGCTTACATCACTGCGTCAGATGACACTGCTGCCGCGCATCTTTCACATCGACCTGCCGGAAGAACTGAGTGCTGAGCTGCTGCGCTGCAAGACAGACAGCGATGTACGCGCCCTGGGCATAGAGTGGGGTACATGTCAGGCACGCGAACTCAAGGAGGCCGGTGTTCCGTCAATACACTTCTACGCCATGCACGCCACAAATAGCGTAGCTGCCATAGCACGGCAGATTTATTAAGCCTACGACAGATGACATTTCAAAACAATCAATACGAAAGTTTCCGCCGGGCCATCACAGAACGTATCCTTGTCCTTGATGGCTCGATGGGTGTGCTGGTTCAGCGCCTGCGACTCAGCGAGGCTGAATACCGGGGACACCGTTTTCTGAGCCACCCGGTTCCTCTTGCAGGCAACATCGACCTGCTCAATCTCACTGCCGTGCACCACGTACGGCACATTCACCGTACTTACCTTGAGGCCGGGGCAGATATTATCGAGACCAACACATTTAATTCGAACGCCCTTTCGCAGGCGGAATACCGAATGGAGGGGCGCGTGCGCCAGCTTAATCTGGCCGGTGCACGGCTGGCCCGTGAGGAGGTGGAACGTATCGAACGGCTGCAACCGGGTCGCCGATGCTGGGTAGCAGGCTCGATGGGACCCACCGCAATGTCGGCCTCACTGCCCTGCGATGTCGATGACCCGACTCAGCGCGCCGTTGCATTCGACAAATTGCGCGACGCCGCTGCCGAGCAGGCAGGCAGTCTGATTGAAGGAGGCGTGGACGTGCTGCTTTTGGAGACCTGTTTCGATGCGCTCAATATACGGGCACAACTGTCAGGCATCAATCAGGCCAAGACAGACCGGAGCTGCGATATTCCGGTCATTGTCTCGCTGACGCTCAGCGATGCCTCGGGGCGCATGCTCAGTGGACACACGCCTGAGGCGGTACTTGCCATACTTGAGCCGTTCGCGCCCGATGTCGTGGGATTTAACTGTGGTGCCGGTCCGGCCTCGCTATGCGGACATGTACGCGAACTGGCGGCGCGGTCGCCATACCCCGTGGTCTTTTATCCGAATGCCGGTCTCCCCGACCGTCTCGGAAGATACAGCGAGACCCCCGAAGCTTTCGCCGCCGCAATAAAAGCGCTGCTTGATGAGACGGCACTGAATATAGTAGGTGGGTGCTGCGGCACCGACGCCGGTCACATTGCCGCGCTGGCCGAAATGTCGCATACGGCAAAACCGCATGTCCCGGCGCCCTCTGGAGGCCCTTGGCTCGCCGGTCTGGAGGGCTTTTGGGACAACCGCGGATTTATAAATGTAGGCGAACGGTGTAATGTTGCCGGAAGCCGCAAATTCCTGCGTCTGATAAGCGAGAGCAACCGTCAGGAGGCACTTGCCATAGCGCGTAGCCAGGTAGAGAACGGAGCGCAGATGCTTGACATCAATGTCGACGACGGCATGCTTGACGCCCCGGCCGAGATGCGCGCCTTTCTAAGGCTTTTAGGTTCGGATCCCGTGACAGCGTCGTTGCCATGGATGATTGATTCGTCATCGTTCGAGGTTATAACGACAGCCTTGCGCGAGGTTCCGGGCAAAGCTGTGGTAAACTCAATATCGCTTAAGCACGGCGAAGAAGAGTTTCTGCGCCAGGCCACCGCAATCCGCGGCTACGGAGCGGCTGTGGTTGTCATGGCCTTTGACGAGCGGGGACAGGCCGACACCTATGAACGGAAGATCGAAATCTGCGCCCGCGCTTATCGCCTGCTGACCGAAAGAGCCGGCTTCAAACCTCGCGACATCATATTCGACACCAATGTGCTGACTGTCGCCACCGGAATGCCGGAACACGACCTCTACGGCCTTGACTTCATCAGATCAGTGGCATGGATAAAGAAAAATCTGCCCGGAGCGAAGACATCAGGCGGCATAAGCAACCTGTCGTTTGCATTCCGCGGAAACAACTATGTCAGACAGGCTATGCATGCCGTATTTCTGTACCACGCCATCGGCGCCGGGCTTGACATGGCCATCATGGACCCGGGTGCCAAAGTCGCATACAACGATATTCCGGCCGACCTGCTCGAACGTATCGAGGATGTCATACTGGCACGACGTCCCGATGCCACCGAACGCCTTTCGGAAGTGGCTTCGGCATACCTCGCCGCCAAAGACGATGCCGTCGACAAGTGCCCGCGCGAAATTCCGGCCGATGTCGACGAACGTCTGATTCATGCGTTACAGACCGGCGACGACAGTGGGCTCGAGGCAGACCTGTCCGAGGCCATAAAGCGTCATGGCAGTGGGGGAGCCGTTGTGGAAGGGCCCCTGATGCGCGGCATGGAACTGGTCGGAAAACTATTCGAGAGCGGACGCATGTTTCTGCCGCAAGTGGTAAAAAGCGCCCGTGTCATGCACCGGGCGGTCGAGATACTGCGCCCCCGGCTCGAGGCGGACGGCCACAAAAAGGCTACAAAAGGCGTGTTCCTGACGGCAACCGTAAAGGGTGACGTGCATGATATAGGAAAGAACATCGTCAGCGTCGTGATGCGCTGCAATAATTTCGATGTCGTAGATCTGGGTGTACAGGTCGAGGCATCCCGTATTGTCGCCGAGGCACAGCGTCTCAGGCCAGTTGCCATAGGCCTGAGCGGTCTGATATCGCCTTCGCTGAACGAGATGGCCATAGTGGCCGAAGAACTGCAGCGATCCGGACTCGACATTCCTCTGCTTATCGGTGGAGCCGCTACAAGCGACCTCCACACAGCAGTACGGATTGCCCCGCGTTACCGCGGCATCGTGCTGCGTGTAGGCGATGCCGCGCAAAACCCGGTGGCCGTAAGCCGCATTCTTGCCGACCCGGAGGGCGAAAAAGCCCGAATTTCTGCACTACAGCAGCTTCTGCGCGACACACTCGTCCCACCGCACGAAGCGCCGGGGTCCGGACGCCCGACCATCGGATGGGACCGGGCCGATATCATCAGACCGGCACGTCCCGGCGAAACTCAGTACGACAACATACCACTCGCCAGCGTCATACCATATGTCAACTGGACATATTTCTTCAATTGCTGGCATGTAAAACCTGACTGCGAGGAAGCGCACAAACTCAAGGGCGATGCCCTTGCATTGCTGACACGGTTCAAGGATGCCGGAATGCGGGCCCGGGTAGTGTTATATGAGGCTTGGAAAGCCGACGACGAGGACGCTGTCATAGTCGGCGGAGTACCTGTTCCGACACCCAGGCAGAAGCCAGCAGTCGGGCGACAGCAATGCCTCTCATTATGCGATTTTGTCGCACCGCAGGGTTATGGCGACACTGTCGGAGTCTTTATGGTGACAATAGGAACGGCCCTGCGTCGCGCCCTCAATGACGCTGCCGCATCGGGCGACGATTACTGCCACCTGCTGTTGCAGTCTGTATGCGACCGACTGGCCGAAGCAACTTCCGAATTCCTCCATCATACAGTGCGCACTTCGCTATGGGGCTACGCGCCCGACGAAGACAACGACATCAGACGCATCCTGCGACAGCAGTATCGCGGCATACGCCCGGCAGTCGGCTATCCGTCGCTTCCCGACGAAATGCTGATGCACACACTCGCGCGCCTCATCGACCCTGATGCCCTTGACGTAACCGTTACCACGAACGGTGCCCTTGCCCCCTCGTCCACTGTAGCCGGTTTCTACTTCGCTTCACCCCAGGCGCGATATTTCACCGTCTGAGGCTGCCCCGAACCGAACTTTACACAATAGCCGGGACCGATAACCTTACGATTCAAGATTACCGGTCTCGGCTTATTACGCTACTGCACCGCCTCCTTACTGTTTTGTAAAGGCTATCCGGTTATGTCCGGCCTTCAGAGTCATAGTGTTGCCGGTTACTTTTACATCGTCGAACTTATGCATTTTCTGAACCTTTGCGGCAATCATCGGTTTGATGACATCCGCAATGTTGGAAGCCACGCTGCCTTTGATAGAGTCCAAAGCAGCCTTGGGCGCATCGGTCAGTTTCGCATAACTAAGCGACATCGAATTGACATCGACATCTACAACGGTTTTCGATGGATCAAGGACTACCAGGACTTCATCACCGTCCTTGACCGTCCAGGTGCCAGAGGCACTGACGGTGCCGTTGACAGACGCTTTGACCGGAGCGGCTACCGAAGCTGTCTGTATACCTTTGGTCACTGTATAATCTGCCGAAACCGTAAGGGTACCGCCATTGGTACCGTCGGTACGTACAAAAGTAATGGTCGGTGTACAAGTCATCGAACCTGCATCCATACCGTCCCGATTTGTCGCTTCGCCGCGTCCGGCATCTTTGCGGTCGCCGCCGTCATGCCGGCCGTCCTTGCGGTCGCCGTCTTTACGATCGCCGTCAGGCCTGCCATTTCTACCCTGCATCATTTCGGTGGCGCTTCCTTTCCAGGTACCGGCAAGTTCGCCGGCGAGTTTTGCATCTTCTCCGCTACATGAGGGAAGTGCGAGAACAGCAGTGAGGACTGCTGCCATAACTAATTGCGTTTTCATAATATTGTCGTTAAAAACTTATATTGCCCATTTTATATACGAAAACATCGGACTTCGTCCGTTTGTTCGGGCTAATGGCAGTAATGCCAAAGATTTAGAGCTTGTTAAGCTATTCCACTCTGGCAGGGGATCTAATCAAATAGCGCCGGCCTGTGAATTCGGCAGTTCACAGGCCGGCGCTATTTAAGCTGTCACGACTCAATACTCCGCTTTGACAACTGTCTGTGAGAGACAGTCGGTTTCGGGAACTCTAACCGTGAGGCATCGGGCTTTCGGACTGTAATTCCAGGCCGACGGTGCAATGACTTTGCCGTTGATAGAAACAGATTTAGGATGCTCCGCATTATGCACGTTAAGCTGCCAGGAGCGGCGTGGAACAAGGTTGTCGGAACAGCCTTCACGCGGTGCGATGGTATAAATCTCGGTATTACCGTTTATCTGATGGCCGAACTTTGTCGTGGCGCAGACAACGTCATAATCCGGATTGTCCCCGGAGTCCTCGTAAAGTCTGCCCATGCCGTCTGCCCCGGCTATGACGTTAAGGATCAGCGAAGTCGCTGGCGCGGTGACGTTTTGGACAGACGGAACGTTAAGTGGTATTATCGAACCTTGGCGGAAAAAGTATGGTATCTGGGTAGGCGTGAAATGCATCGTCCTGACGCAGGGACCTTCAATCAGTTCATTTGTCGATGCGCTCCACCATTTGCCATCAGGGAACCATATCTCTTTTTCACATGTCCCATCGGCCGATGCGGGCGCGGTTATCGGAGCGACAAGGATGTCGTCGCCGAAGAAGTATTCGCCTTCATACCGGTAAGCCTCCTCGCAGTCAGGAAACTCGTAATAGAGCGGGCGACACATTCCTATGCCTGTGTCGTATGTTTCGCGGGCCATTGTGTAGATGTAGGGAAAAAGGGCGTAGCGCAGTTTCACTGCATCGCGCAGGTCCGTAAGGTTGGGAAATTTCCACATCCGGCGCTCGATGCGGCTGTCGGAGGTCGCATGGCTGCGGAATATCGGAGTAAAAACACCGAACTGCACCCAGCGCAACATCAGTTCGGGGTCGTTCACAGTCTTTTCGTCAGTGAAAGCGTGGCCGCCAAGGTCATGACCCCAGAATGCGTAACCCACATTCGAGGCTGTCGCTGTGAAATATGGCTCAAAGGCAAGGGTAGGGAAGTTTATGAGCGCGTCGCCCGAAAATCCGATCTGATAACGATGGCTCCCCAAACCTCCCCAGCGATGGAAGATGACAGGACGGCGCCCGGCGCGATTTCTGGCCATATCATTAAAAAAGACATGGTTGCACCAAAATGTCTGTCCCAGACCCGGAGTGAATTTACTGGTCAGATGCTGCTGCCAGTCGAGCCACCAGAAGTCCACTCCTTCATCCTCGTGGTCGCGGATGACATTTGAGAAAAACGACTTTGTAAAGTCGGGAAAATCAAGGCTCCATGCTATTCTTCCGTCAGCGCCGTATTTACCTGCGAGATCACTCTTCATTGCCCTGAAATACGACGGTGACTCAATACTGTCCACGCCGTCGGCAGGGTGCAGATTAAGAGCGATCTTATATCCGTTGTCATGGATTTCGGACAGCAGCCGACGTGGTTCGGGGATAAGATTCGTATTCCACGACCAGCCGGTCCAGCCACCGATATTTTCGGAAAAGCTGGCGGGATTGCCGTTCCAGTGCCAGTCCATATCCAGAATCATCACATCGGTCGGAATATCGTTTCCCTCAAGCTCGCGCATAATCTCGCGGTAATCGTCGGCCGAGTACGAGGCGTAGCGGCTGTACCAGTATCCGAAGACATACGCCGGCGGAAGAGGTATTTTTCCGGCTATTTTGGTAAAGTCACCGATTGCTTTCTTATAGTTTCTGCCATAGCCCAGGAAATACAGGTCGACAGCCTGTGGATCCTTTCGTTCGGCCCACCAGTCATAACCGACACTGCTGTCGGGGACCAGCGCGTACGAACGACTGCCGTCCGGACGTGTCGCCGACCACGAATCGTCGATTACAGCCCATCCCGAGCGTGAAATCAGGCCGTTCTCCATCTCAGCCCTCTTATTATCGCCGTCACAGCCGTCCAAGGTGCGGCATGTGCCCTTAAGATTCAGCGGGTCCTCCTTTCCCGGATACCATACCACTGGCTCGCCATCCATCATTATCGTTATAGTCAGATTTGCATCAGACGCCGGATATGTCATTGGATTTGTATCCTTGCGATATTTAAGCCGCAGTTTATCCGTCATGATATATATGAACTCGCCATCTTCTGTTTTTGCAAAGTCCGGTACCTTCTCCATCCGCCTGTTGATAAC
>CAZETN010000032.1:0-10165 GCA_964514475.1 uncultured Bacteroides sp. | reverse complement strand
CACCGGCAACGGCGACGTGGTATGGTCCAAGGACGTCGATGTCGACAACACTCTGGTAATAGGCCAGACCGCCGACACCAAGGACATCGCCCACGCCCTGGTTATCGCCCTGCCCGCCGGCTCGAAACTGCGTCAGCTCGGCAACCTCATGGACAATCCCGACAACTACGGCAAGCAGATCTGGATCCGCGGTTCCTTCGCTCAGGTGATGGGAACCTACGGCGTCACCGACAACAGCGGTGCCGCGGGCACCTGGCGCATCGAAGGCGTCGAAGCCGGCGGCGGCTCAATCGCCAACGGCGACG
Organism: uncultured Bacteroides sp.; assembly: GCA_964514475.1. Taxonomy (GTDB): domain Bacteria; phylum Bacteroidota; class Bacteroidia; order Bacteroidales; family Muribaculaceae; genus CAG-873. The sequence continues at coordinate 9,860 of CAZETN010000032.1, read as the reverse complement.
GCACGCAGGCCAGCCCCTACAGCGCCGCACAGGTGCAGGCAGGTACCGGCACCGGCACCACCGCCTGGGTCAAGGGCTATATCATCGGTTCGTCCAACGGCAAGACTGCCGCCGAAATGACTGTCGGCGCCGATAATGCTTCGGCCTCGAACATCTTCATCGCCGCCACCCCTGACGAAACCAACTACGCCAACTGCGTACCCGTACAGCTCCCCACCGGCACAATACGGTCGGCCCTTAACCTGCAGGCCAATCCCGGCAACGTGGGCAAGGTTGTCAGCGTATACGGCTCGTGCGAGAAATACTTCGGCCAAAACGGCGTAAAGGCAATCACCGAATATGAACTCGAAGGCGGCGACACTCCCACGCCTCCCTCTCCCAGCGAAGGCAGCGGTACCGAGACCGATCCCTACACCGTGGGCACCGTTATCGGCTTCAACCCCCAGTCAACTACCGAAAGCGATCATAAAGGTGTATGGGTAAAAGGTTACATCGTAGGCTGGGCCGACCTTTCGTCCGAGTTCGTTGTAAACGCCAACACTGCCAAATTCACAACTCCCGCGACCATTAAGACAAACCTGCTTATGGCTGCGACCGCCGACTGCAAGGACTACACCAAGTGCATTGCCGTGCAACTTCCCACCGGCAGCGTGCGCGAGGCTCTCAACCTGCAGGACAATGCAGCAAATCTGGGCAAGGAACTCCTTATCCAGGGCGACGTGATGAAATACTGCGGCGTGGCCGGTATCAAGAATGCGTCTTCGTTCAAACTTGACGGAGGCACACCTGACCCGGGTCCCGGTCCGGAGCCTACCGTCGTTACAAGTCTTGACGAGAACTTCGACGCATCTACATCCATTCCCGCCGGCTGGACCATCGAGAAGGTGGCCGGCAACAAGGACTGGTATGTGCGTGAGTTCAGCGGCAACAACTACGCAACTGTCTCGGGTTACCAGGGCACTCCCCCCTTCGATGCATGGCTGATTTCGCCGGGTATCGACATGTCCAAGGCCACCAATAAGAAGCTCACCTTCGACACCCAGGTAAACGGCTACGGCTCCACCACATCGGCTCTCGAGGTATACGTGCTTACCGGACCTTCGGCTTCGTCGGGCAAGACACAGCTGCACCCGGTACTTGCCCAGGCTCCGGCATCGGGATACTCGAGCTGGGCAGCCTCGGGCGAACTTGACCTCAGCGCCTATACCGGAGTAATCTACATCGGCTTCCGCTATGCCGCCACCCAGGATGCCAACTACGCAACCTGGTGCGTCGACAACGTCAAGCTTAACGCCGGCGGCTCAACCCCGGATCCTGACCCCACACCCGATCCCACACCCTCGGGCGACTATAAGGGCGACTTCAACAGCTTCAACGGCGGTGAGGCAAAAGCCTCGCCTTACGGCACCTATACCAACGCGACCGGCTGGACCGCCGAGAACGCCATCATTCTCGGTGGCACCGACGGTGCGGACGCCAACCCCCTGTTCACCTTCATCGGCGCAACCGGCACACTGGCTCCCACGCTCAACGGACGCACCGACAAGGTAGGACGGCTGATTTCGCCCGTTCTCACCGGCGGCTGCGGAACCCTGACCTTCAGCTACGGCTTCGCCTTCGCCGAAAAGGCTTGCTCGTTCCGCGTCGACATCAAGGATGCCTCGGGCGCCGTGGTCAAGACCGACACCGTAACGCTTGAGACCATCGCCCAGAAACAGGCTTACAGCTACAGCCTCGACGTCAACGTCAGCGGCAGCTTCTCGATCGAGATCACCAACCTTTGCGCCACCAACACATCGACCGGCAACAAGGACCGTGTCTCCATCTGGGACCTGACCTGGACCTCGAAGTAAACCCGTAATTACGGCCGATTGACCGAATAATTATCCCCTCCTGCACCGGGCCGGATTTGCCACCGCAAGTCCGGCCCGGTGTACGTCATACGGTTTTCATCTTCCGAAACCGTTACGCCGGAGCCGAAAGGCAAGCGTTAAAATTGGCAAAAAATTGGGACAAAATGAAAAAAAATGGTACTTTTGAATGCCGAATAACAAGACGGTATACCGGAAAAACCCGATGCCCGAAGAAAACAAGAACCATCATCACAGGCGGCGGCTCCCTATGTGTCGTCGGCACCTATTTTTGCGCCTGTACGGAAACATGTAGTCCGCAAATCCGTAATTACGTTGCAGCAGCCTTGAAAAGACGTGACCGGTAATGACTTGTTCAGAGAAAAATACATATAACCAACTCAATCCTTTTTATCAATAACCAATTTAACAACCATTCCCAAACCATGAAGAAAATTTTCATTACGGGCATGTTGATGCTGGCCGCATTGTGCGCCGGCGCACAGGTGGTCAATGTAGGCCAGCTGCAGCGCGTCGAAGGCGTGAACTCCGGTCTGGCTGTCATCAGCCCTGACGGAACGTTTGTGGTGACCCGTCACGACGGCGGTCTTGTCAAGACAGACATCGCCACCGGCTCGTCGACGCGCATCGCCACCGGCGAAAACCTGTACGGCATCGCTATCAGCACCGACGGCACACAGGTTGTCTACACACGTCCCACCTTCAACAAAAAACACCTGCGCTACAACAGCCTTGAAAGCGTGGACCTCGGCTCCGGCAAGACAACCGTAGTTGTCAAGCCCACACGTCACCTCAATGCCGGCGTGGCCCTGAGCGGCAACACCGTAAACGCCGTTGCCAACGGCAAAGCACAGGCCCGCAGCCTTGACGGCGCCAAGGCTCAGAAAGCTCCCGTGGCCTCCATCAACTACGGCCACCTCGACGTCACTGTCGACGGCAAAACCGTCAGCATCGACCCCCAGGGCCGCGGCTCGTATCTGTGGCCTTCGGTAAGTCCCGACGGCAAGCGTGTCGTTTATCGCCTGTCAGGTGTCGGCACCTTTACCTGCAATCTCGACGGCAGCGACGTGCGTCCTGTGGGCAACTACATGTTCCCCGTATGGGCCGGCAATGACGTCGTAATCGGCGTACGCGAGACCGAAGGTCAGAACCAGGTTCTGACCGCCGCATGCCTCGTTGCCGTAGACGCCGCCACCGGCGAGGCACAGACCCTCACCGCCGACGACATGATTGTCACCGCCCCCAGCGCAACTGCCGACGGCACAAAGGTTGCCTTCAGCGACGAAAAAGGCAGCGTGTACGTTTTAAGTCTCACCAAATAAAGCCCCGCAGTTATGAAACAGATATCACTCACCGCTGCCCTTTCGGCTGCAGTCGCTCTCGGTGCTTCGGCAAAAACCGCCGACGAGCTTCGTATCTACATCAACCCCGGCCACGGCAGCTGGACTCCTGACGACCGTCCCTGCACTCTGGTAGGCCACGGCGCATACTCGCGCACCAATACCGATACCCTGGGTTTCTTCGAGACCAACACCAACCTCCAGAAGGGCTTCGCCCTGATGGAGCGTCTCATAAGCTACGGTCTCAAGTTCGACCGCACCCTCAACCAGACCGGCGCACCCGGCAATGTCGGCGCCGCACGCGACCTGTCCAACAACATAGTGATGAGCCGTGTCAAAAACGGCCCGTACCACGACGACAACGGCACTAAGAACCAGCTCGGCGACAAGGCTCCGGCCGATATCTATGTATACAACCGCACCCTGTCCGAAGTCAGCGCCGAAGTCGAGGCCAACAACTTCGACATGTTCATCTCGATACACTCCAACGCCGCAAGCGAAGGTTCGACAGCCAACTATCCCCTGTTCCTGTACCGCGGTTACGACACTCCCACCGCCCGTGACGGCGTGACTCTCGAGCATCAGCAGACCTCACGCGAGTGGGCAGCCAAGTGCTGGCCTTACGCTTTTGACAACGCCCATATGAACTGGTCGTACTACTCGGCCACCAACATGAACCTGCGTGGCGACTGCAACTTCTATCCTGCTTCAGGTCAGAGCACGAGCTCGCTGGGTTACTACGGTTATCTGGGCGTCCTCAAGCACGGCACACCGGGCTTCCTGGTGGAAGGCTACTTCCATACCTACCAGCCCGCACGCCACCGCGCCATGAACTGGGATGCCGACAAGGTGGAAGGCACCGCCTACGCCCACGGCATCGCCGACATCTTCGGTCTGAGCAAGGAAAAGACCGGTGTCATCTACGGTATCGCCCGTGACAAGGACACCAAGTTCAAGGATCCCGCCTATAACCCGGACCCCACCAGCGACGACGCTTACCTGCCTCTGAACGGTCTCAACGTCACCCTCAAGAAGGGCAATGACGTCGTAGCCACCTACACCACCGACAACTACTACAACGGTGTGTTCTACTTCGAGGTAGAGCCCGGTACCTACACCCTCGAGTTCGAGGGCGAGGAATACAAGGACTGCGAGCCCGTCGAGGTTACCGTCAAGGCTGCCGCCGTGGCCTATCCCTCGGTAAAACTCCGCAACGTAAACTGGGAACCCCCCACGATTGTTTACGAAAACTATCCCGACCCCGTTACCAACCCCGGTATCCTGGCCGGTGACGACTACAATTTCAGCCAGACTTATGTGGACGAGCCTGTCGAGGCCCTGGAAGGCAAAGCCGTACGCCGCGTAATCGCCCGCGACGGCAAGCTCTACATCCTTGCCGAGCGTCTCGAGGGCGACAAGCCCGCTCCCACCATCATCGTCTATGACGCCGCCAACAAGGCTGTCCTGGCTCAGGTTTCGACCGAAGGCACCACGGGCACCGTACGCGCCATCGGCGACATCCAGCTCACCGCCGACGGCGTGCTGGTTGCCTGCAACGAAAACCTCAACCACTTCGACAACGGCCAGGTGGCCGAAGGCGAGACCCGCGGCCAGGTTATCGTATGGCGCTGGGAGAACGACGAGAACGGCCTGCCCAAGGGCGAGCCCGTCAAATGGTTCTCGAGCATGCTCTCGGGTAACTTCTACCGCGCCGTAGCCGGCCACTCGATGGCTTACAGCGGCACAACTGCCGACGGTAAAATCATCATGTCGGCCGTCAACGCCTCGAATGTCGCCAACCACAGCATCTTCTACAACACCTTCTCGATTGTAGACGGCCAGATGGTTAACGCCGGCATCATCAACAAGAACAACAACACCGTCGAGACACTGGGCGACTTCAGCTACAGCACCGCTCCCGACGACGAGGACGCGTTCATCATCTCCTCGACGAATGTGCCCGCCTACAAGGTCGGCTTCTTTGACGTACAGAACGTCAAGCCCGTTGCCGGAGTCGAAGGTCTCGTGCCCGCCCCCAGCGCAGGCTTCTACCGCTATGCCGGCCACAGCTTCATGGTAAGCCATGGCAACGGTCAGGTTGCCCTCACCGACCTGCGCGGCTATGACAACGCCAGCGCCGTCGCTGTCGACGGCACCGCCCTCGCAGCTGTCGAAAACCTTGTAACCGCCACTGCCGGCGAACCCGAGGTTGACATCGACGCCGCCACCGAGGCTGTCACCGCCGCTTACATGAACCTCTATGCCGTACGCGACGGCAAGGTCTCGAAATTCACTACCCGCGGCGCCAAGCAGGCCTCGCACAAAGTAGAATATGCCTACGGCCTCAATGGCGCCCTCACCAGCGACAACCAAAGCTATAACGTATCGTTCAACCTTACCGGCGATGTCGTTGACGCAAGCCTGGTCGTAACCCCCGTGAACGATGCTGACGCCGAAGAAGTGGTTCTGCCCCTCGGCGCCCTCAAGGCCGGTGCCAACAGCGCTGTCATCAGCCTGCAGGAATTCAGTCCCTCCACCGAATACAAGTGGGCTGTGCGCACTACCTCGGCAACCATCGCCCAGAGCGGCGAAGTCAGCGCCGACAACAACGGCAACCTCTCCGTCCGCGGCGGTGTGATAACCATCACCGACCCCGAGTACGACTCGTTCGGCTACACCACCGTCGCCCACGGCAAGGCTAAGGGCTTCGACGTCTACAATCCCGCCGGAAAAAAAGTTGCAGACCGTGTACATAAAGACCATAGCCTCTTCGGCGGCAACAACGGCGGCGGCAACCAGAGCAACCCCTTCCGCGGCCACGAATTCCATGGCAAGGTCCTCCTCGCCGCCTGGGGTGACGCTGCCTGGGGTCTGACCGTATTTGATCCCGTCAACACCGACAAGCAGCCCGAAAGCCTCTATGCCGGCGAAAAGGATTCGAGCGGCGCTTGCTTCTATGACGAAACCAACATCGGCGGCGGTGTCTCCGGCGTCTGCGTTGTAGGCAAAGGCGAAGACACCCGCATCTACACCCACTCCGAGGACCACGACAGAAACCTCGTAGGCCCTGCCGATATCCTTGTACGCTACGACCTCGGCACCGCCGAGCTGATTACAAAGGCTCCCGTGATGCTTAAGAACGGCAGTCTCAACGACGGCTTCAAGGGCAAGCTTGCCAACGGCCAGGGTACCATGCAGGCTTACGGCAACGGCTTCTTCGTAAGTCAGGCCCGTGGCGCCGGCAACAACGCCATAGGAGCTCCGAGCTTCATGTATATCGATGCCGCCACCGAGGAGGCTACCTACAACTCCGGTGTCCTCAACAACCCCGAAACCGAAAAAGCTCCCCTTACAGGCAACAACTGCGGCCTGTCCATCACCCATGACGGCAAGACTCTCGCTGTAGGCAACGCCGATGGCAAGACCGTCTATGTATATGATGTGACCTGGAACGGCACTACCCCGACACTCGAGTACCGCTATGCGATACCCGGCGGTTCGGCCTGGGGTCACATGCGCTTCGACTATGCAGGCAACCTGCACACCTACTGGCGCGAGAACGGCGGCTATCATGTATATGCCCTCGCCCAGGAGCGTCCCGAAGTCACCGTACCCGCCAAGTCGGCACTGACCTTCAAGGGTGTTGAACTCGGTGTCAGCGACATCGTTGTCAGCGACAGCATCGATAGCGACGCTCCCGTACAGTACTTCAATCTCAACGGCGTGGCCATGCCCGAAGGCGGCAACCTCGCTCCCGGCGTCTATGTGCGCGTGCAGGGCGGCAAGGCCACCAAGGTTATCATCCGCTAACATAAGAAGGCTGTCCTGACAGCCGTCAACCACTGACCCCAGGGGCGGTGTGCCGGATTTGCGGCACACCGCCCCTGATACTATGACGGGGAGTGAAACGGCTGACGTCGCGGACAAAAAAATTTTATTTCAAAAACAAAGTTTGCAATTGTAAATTATTTCGAAAAAAGCAGTACCTTTACAATCCCGAAAAGTATATACACGCCGATGACGGCGCCGGAGCCACCCGACGCCAAGTGGAGATATAGTGTATAAAACATACAATCAGAAACTTATGAGCGAAACTACGCCCTATCACATACCGGCGCTGCTGCCGCAGTGTCTCGAGGCCATGCAGGTACACCCGGGGGGTACCTACATCGACTGTACCCTTGGCGGAGGCGGCCACAGCCGTGCCATAGCCGCTGTCGCCGGACCAGCCGGACGCCTGCTTTGCTTCGACCAGGACCTTGACGCCATCGGCCGTGCCCGTGACGACGAAGCCCTCGCCGCCGGGCAGGTGCAGCTGGTACACTCCAACTTCCGCTTTATCCGCAACTTCGCCCGCTACTACGGCGTGGACGGCAAGGTTGACGGCATACTGGCCGACCTGGGGGTGTCGTTCCATCATTTCGACGACCCGGAACGCGGATTTTCGTTCCGCTGGCCCGAAGGTCCTCTTGACATGCGCATGAACCGTGACGGCCGCCTTACAGCCGCCGACATCGTCAATACCCGCGACGAAGAAGACCTGGCCCGCATTCTGCGTCTGTACGGCGAACTCAGTCAGGGGCGCCGTCTGGCCGCCGCCATCGTACGCGCGCGCTCCGCCTCGCCGCTGCTCACCGCCGAACAGCTGCTCGACGCCATCGCTCCGGTCATAAACCCGCGGCAGCGCAAAAAGGAACTGGCACAGGTGTTTCAGGCGCTGCGCATCGAGGTCAACGACGAGATAGGCGCCCTGCGCGCCCTGCTTGAGGGTGCTGTGCGCGTGCTGCGCCCGGGGGGCCGTCTGTGCGTGATAACCTATCACTCGCTCGAAGACCGTCTTGTCAAGAACTTCATGCGCACCGGCAATACCGACGGACGTCAGGTCAAGGACTTCTTCGGACGCACCAGCTCGCCGCTGCGCTGTCTGACCTCACGCCCCGTAGTCCCCGACGAGGCCGAGGTCGAGGCCAATCCCCGCAGCCGAAGCGCCAAAATGCGCTGTGCCGAAAAAGTGACCCCCGACAATACCGACAAATAGACTCAAATAGACCACTGTACCGGCGGCGCCGAAAGCCGTCATCATACCGACACCGTTCATCACAATGAATTATTCATCTATCAGCGAGGCCTCCGAAGGCTCGGTAAGACAGCTGCGCAAGGCATGGAAATTCACCGCCAACTTCAGGCAGGGCGGTTCCATACGTGTGGAATTTTTTCTGCGCTACTGGATACAGCTGTTCTGGCTGCTGGTGATGTGCATGGCCTTTATCTCGTCAAAATATCAGACCATGACCAAGATGGAAGCCATAAAAGGCCTCGAGCAGGAACTGATGGTGGTGAACACCGAGCGCATACGCGAGCGCAGCCTGTACATGAGCCGTATCCGCGAGAGTGCCATGCAGCAGCTTGTCGACACGGTGCGGCCCGGTCTTACAGTCCAGGAGCAGCCGCCCTTCGAACTCGAATGACGAAGTCTTTTCACCACCGATACAAAAACACCCCTCACCACCAATCAGCAACAGAGCCATGAGCCACGGACAGCAGTACAGACAGGACGCCCGCGACGGACAGCCCGACCAGGTAGACACCCGGTCGAGGGCACGTCTGGGCACCGACGCGGACGGCAACGAGACGGCAAGCACGGGTTTCCGCAAATACCTGAGCTCGAGCATGCTCATCTATCTGCGCTATTCGGCGATTGCGGCGCTGGCGCTGCTGGGTTCGCTGAAAATCTTCAGCGAGGCCTACGACACCACCGTCGTACACCGCGCCGACTGGGAAAAGAAAGCCAACGAGGAACTGCTGCGCGAGGACATAATTCTGCCGGTGCGCGGCGAAATCCTCGCCGATGACAATTCGGTGCTGGCCACCAATCTCACGTTCTACACCCTGCGCATGGATTTCCAGGCTGCCTCGTTCCGCGAGAAGCAGTTCCTGCAGTCAATGGACAGCCTCTGCGATTCGCTGGCCAAGTACTATCCCGTGCGCGATGCCGACGGATGGAAAAAGCTTTTCAACCGCGAGCTGGGCAAGGACAAGAAAAAACGCAGCAAGTGTCTGACACTCCTGCGCGACATATCCTTTTTCGAAAAGGAGACCATACGCCGCACATGGCCGTTCTACCACATATGGTCCAATCCCAACAAAACGGGACTCACCATCGAGTCGCGCGAGCGGCGCTCGTATCCTTATGGCGAAATGGCGCGACGGTCGATAGGCCGCGTGGGCCAGACAAAGGAGTGTGCCGAAGTACACGGTATCTCGGGTCTCGAAAAGGCTCTGGACACACTGCTGTACGGCAAACCGGGAAAAGCCAAGAAGGTGCCCCTGACGCACAAAATCGCCAACTGGACCGACATTCCGGCCCGCGACGGGTATACCCTGCGTACCACCATCAACGTCGGCATCCAGGACATCGTGGACCGCGAGCTTAACGCGGTGCTCAGCGAAATAGAGGCCGACTGGGGGGCGGCAATACTCATGGAGGCCTCGACGGGCGACATCAAGGCCATCTCCAACCTCGAGCGCGACAGCCTCACCGGCAACTACCAGGAGTCGATGTACCACGTGCTGCAGGGCTTCGAGCCCGGCTCGGTGATGAAGACCATATCGATGGTCGTGGCCCTCGAGGACGGATTTGTAAGAAATC
>CAZETN010000031.1:0-10188 GCA_964514475.1 uncultured Bacteroides sp. | reverse complement strand
TTACAGCAGCGGGTACTGTCACGGATTTACACCGTGTTCCGTCGGGCGTATAGCGCCCTTTTCACTTTTCCTCGCCGCAAAAATACAACATATTTTCCGAACCTCCAAATCGTTCTGTCTGTCCGGCTCGGTCTGAAGGCACGGCGTGCAACGTCCTGTCGCCAACTCCCGATGCCGCAGATTTTTGCGAAAGTTGGCGCCCGGGAATTTTGCAGAGTCGGGCGCGTTTAGTAATTTTGCGGGTAAAGTCCGGGGCTGCCCTGAAAGCTTATGCCCGTTAATTTTGACTTTGAAACCGACCATGAAAAAACTGACTCTTGCGGCCGCCGGGCTGCTTATGATCGCGTTTGCGGGCGCGGGCAAGATTTCGATGCCGCATGTGTTTACCGACAATATGGTTTTGCAGGCCGATACCGTGGCGGCCATATGGGGACTAGCCACTCCCGGTGCCAGAGTCACGGCTTCGGGTTCGTGGGGCGCCTCGGCCTCGGCAAAGGCCGACAGCGAGGGGCGCTGGCGTCTGGGGCTGCGGACACCGGTGGCTTCGTACGAGCCGTTGAGTCTTACAGTCATTGACGGCGCCGACAAGGATGCCGTTACGCTGAACAATGTACTGTCCGGCGAGGTGTGGATTTGCTCGGGGCAGTCGAATATGGAGATGGTGTTGGACGGCTTCCGCAATCAGCCTGTCGAGGGCGCCGGCGAAGAGATAACCTTTGCCCGCAGGCTCGGGCGCGGAATACGCTTCGTCAAGGTTCCGCGCAACGGGTCGTATGAGCCACAGGAGGACTTTGACGGCCAGTGGCAGGAGTGTCTGCCGCACACAATCGGGCGCCTGTCGGCACTTGCATGGTTCTACGGTCAGGCCCTGCGCGATATACTTGACAGGCCCGTCGGCCTGGTGACAAACGCCTACGGCGGCACTCCCGTCGAAGGGTATGTCCCTGTCGAAATAGCCTCGGCTTATCCCGATATCAATATCGGGTACGAGAAACGGCCCGATACCGAGATTTCGGAGTGGCATAAGGCATCGAAGTTCTACTATGCCATGGTGCTTCCCGTGGCCGGGTACACGGCACGCGGCTTTCTGTGGAATCAGGGCGAGACCAATGTCTACCGGCGCCACACCGACTACCCCGGACGCCAGGCCGATATGTTGCGCGAGTGGCGACGTCTGTGGCGCAACGACGACATGCCCTTCTATTTCGTCGAAATTCCGGCATGGGAGTACAGCGGCGTCGACAATACCGAGGCCGCATATTTCCGCGAACAGCAGCATCTGGCCGCAGACAGCACACATAACGCCTGGATTGTCAGTACCGCCGACCTGGCCCGCGCTGATGAACCCGACGACATACATCCGCGCAACAAGCGCCCCATCGGCAACCGCCTGGCAGCGCTGGCCGCCACATACACATATAATATAAAGGGAATACCGCATACATTTCCGCGTTACCGCTCCTGGCGGAACGATGGCGACGGGGCGGCGGTCGTATACTTCGACAATGCCGACACCGGTTTTACCCCTAACGAGAATCTATGCGGTTTCGAGGTGGCCGGCGCCGACCGCGTCTTCCGTCCCGCCAAGGCCGAAATTTCGCGCGAGCGCGGTGCCATCCGCGTCACCTCGGACGACGTAGCCGACATACGGGCTGTGCGCTATCTTTTCCGCAATTTCTACATCGGCCGCGTCCACGACCTGCACGGAATGCCCGTTATGCCTTTCCGCACCGACGCCTGGCCTGCCAAATAGAAGCCAGACTGTTGCCATGACCTCGGTCTGATGATGATTTACACACTTTCACCGTCGCCGTCCGCGTCATCGCTGTCGTGTTCGGCGCGGCTTACCATGCTCTTTGGAAGTCGCTTCTGGGCCTGCAGCCCCAGGCGCTCGAGTTTGCGGGCCTGCGAGATGAGGTTGCCGTCGCCCTCGAAAAGACGCGATTTTATCTGGGCGAACTGTTTGCCGACCTCGCGCAGGGCGGCTTCGGTTTTTTCGACACTTTCGGCCATGAGCACGAATTTTGACAGCATCAGCCGTCCGCGCTCCACGATGTCGAGGGTGTTGCGGGTGATTTTCTCGCGGTTCCAGGCACGCTCGATCAGACGCAGCAACGGTATCAGCTGACTGGCCGAAACCAGCACCACGTGCTTGGCATAGGCTTTTTCCCACAGGTCGCTGTCCAGACGCAGGGCGGCTATATATGCGGCCTCGACCGGGATGAACATTATCACGAAGTCCAGAGGCTCGCAGTCGCTGTCCAGATAGCGATTGTAGTTTTTGCGCGATAGTTCGTCGATGTGCTGCATCACCGATTTAAGGTGACGGGCGCCGGCCTCGCGCCGTGCCGTCTCGTCGTCGGCGCGGCTGTATTCGGCGAATGCCGTCAGTGACATCTTTGAGTCGATTACTGTAAAACGTTTTCCGGGATACTTTATCACCACGTCGGGGCGCAGGGCTCCCTGTCCGTCGTTGCGGTAAGCGCGGCCGTCGCTGTCGCGTGTGGCCTGAAGGGTATATACGTCGCGGTCGAGTCCCGAGGCTTCCAGCACACGCTCGAGCACAACTTCGCCCCATTTGCCTTGCGCGCGGTTGTCGCCACGCATCACACGGGCAAGATCGTCGGCCTTCTGCGACACGGCCTGGCTGGACTGACGCAGGTCTCCGACAGCCTCGCGCAGGGTCTGCAGGTCGGCGGTCTCCCGTTCGTGGTTGTCGCGTACGATACGGCGGAACTCGTCAAGCTCGTTGCGGAAGGGCATCAGCAGGTCGTTGAGTTTTTCGACGCTCTGCCGCCGGAACGTCGTCGAATTTCGCTCCATTATCTCGGAGGCCAGGACATTGAAGCGGTCCTGGATCTGCTCCTGCGTGCGCGTCATTTCCTGGCGTATCATGGAGTTTTCGGTTTCAAGGCGTGAGTTTGCCGCGAGCAGTCTCGACTTTTCGTCTACAGCCTGGCGCAGCTGTGCCTCGCACTGGCTGATGCGCCCGTCCAGCGCCTCGGCACGCGTCCGTGCAGAGGCGGCCTCGGCTCGGGCCCTGAGCAGCGCCGACACCAAAATCACGGCGGTCACCACAGCTACGGCGGCCACCACAGTCAGTATTCCTGTCATCTTTTGTCTGAGTGCGTTACGAAAATCAGTTTTAATCCAGTAAGTTCATATTTCTTAAACCTACATGCAAATACAAAGTTACTGCCTTTTCGCCGAACTCACAACAGGAATATTGCCTTGAGAGAGGGGGCATGCAGCCACTGATTGCCAGAGGCGTGCTCGGTCAGTCGGCATGTCCCGGAATGTGGCGCAGGCGTGTGCGGTATCCAAGAGGAGTCATCCCGGTGTGGCGCCGGAAGTAACGTCCGAGATATGATGCGCTCTCGAAGTTGAAACGATGGGCTATCTCTTTGACAGTAAGGTCGGTGGTGGTGAGGATGGCCTTGATTTCCATTATCAGTTGTCTGTCGATCAGTTCTTTGGGCGATACCTGAAATATGCGGTATGTGATTTTTGAGAGGTAGTAGGGGGTTACGCACAGGCGGTCGGCGTAGAAACCGACGTTATGGCTGGTGCGGCAGTTCTCGCACAGCAGCTGACAGAACTTGTTGAACAGCCGACGCGCCGAACTTATGGTGCGCACCCCGGTGGCCTCGAGCATGGGTTTTGCCGCCGACTCCATGCCCAGGAAAAAGTTCTGCCAGTGATTGCGCCGCATCGCATCTTTATAGCTGTCGTCGGCGTTGCGGTCTATCCATTTAAGGGCGTCGGCCCATAGCCATAGATTACGGGTAAGGTCAACGGGTACGGCAAGTACCTGATTTTCGCTGAGCCAGTCAAAGAATGGTCCGGACGATATGTATGTGACTTCGTCGGTAAGGGAAGCCGACAGCTCGAATTTCATGACGCTGAAACCGGCGCTGACCTTTTCAACCGACACAAGGGTATCGGAAAAAATCACGGCCATGTATCCGCGCCTGAAGGCCTTGCGCGTAAAGTTGCATTCGAGGATGGCGCATCCCGAGACGCAGATCATGATTATGCACCCTTTTGTGCGCAAGGGTTTGGCAAGCGAGTCGCTCATGTCGGAGAGTGTCCGGGTATAAAGCTGTGTCATGAAAAATGTAGTTGCCGGTATATCCTGTTTTTGAATTATGACACAAAAATAGCGAATATATGGCACATTTCAGCTCCTTGTTTTCAAAAGTGACATAACTGTTTTGTTTTGTGTTGCAATGCCGCGGAGATAATGGCCTAATTTTGCACGCTGAAAAAAATAACTTGAAATGGAAAAAAGACAGCTTTTAGTTTTTACTGCCGTTGCGTCGCTGTTGATGGGTGGCTGCGCTAAAGAGGCCGGGCGGATGCCCGAGACGGTCTATCCGTCGCTGACACTGACGGAATCGTCGCTTGAGACAACGGACAAATATCCGGCCTCCATCCGCGGACGTCAGGATGTAGAGATAATTCCGCAGGTATCCGGAAAAATAGTGTCGGTTGACGTAAAAGAGGGCCAGCGCGTGCATAAGGGTCAGACCATGTTCGTTATTGACCAGGTATCGTATCGCGCGGCATTGCAGACTGCTATTGCCAACCTTGAGGCCGCCAGAGCCGCCGTGGCGTCGGCCCGTCTCGATTGCGACGGCAAACAGGAGCTGTACGCGCAGAAAGTAATATCGGAATTCGAACTGAAGAAGAGCCGCAACGCTCTGTTGTCGGCCGAAGCTGCCTGCCGGCAGGCCGAGGCGCAGGTGACCGCCGCACGTAACGATTTGTCGTATACGGTGATAAGCAGTCCGTGCGACGGTGTTGTCGGCACCTTGCCCTACCGTGCCGGGCAGCTTGTCGGGCCTGACATGCAGACGCCGCTGACCACCGTCTCGGACAACTCGGAGATGTATGTCTACTTCTCTATCCCTGAAAACCGCATGCTGGCGCTGATACGCCGGTACGGCAGCGGCGAAGCCGTGCTGAAGGCAATGCCGCAGGTGCGTCTTTTTCTGAACGACGGTTCGGAGTACGGTACAGGGGGCCGTATCGAAAGCATGAGCGGCGTGGTCGAAAGAAACACAGGCAGTGTGTCACTGCGCGCGGCCTTCGCCAATCCCGACGGACTGCTGCACAGCGGCGGCTCAGGCAATGTGGGGCTGACGGACAGCCTGCGCGGAGTTATCCTTATCCCGCAGGCGGCCACTTA
This sequence comes from uncultured Bacteroides sp., assembly GCA_964514475.1. Classification (GTDB taxonomy): domain Bacteria; phylum Bacteroidota; class Bacteroidia; order Bacteroidales; family Muribaculaceae; genus CAG-873. The sequence continues at coordinate 4,997 of CAZETN010000031.1, read as the reverse complement.
CGAACTGCAGGACAAGGTATATGCCTATAAGGTGGAGGAGGGACGCGCCAGAGCCGTGCGCGTTGCCGTGACGCCCGTGGCCGAGAAGAAACAGTATGTCGTGACGTCGGGCCTTAAAAAGGGCGACGTAATCATTACCGAAGGTGTCGGCAATCTGCAGGACGGCGCCGAGGTGAAACTAAAGTAACCGGTTATGAACGTAAAGACTTTTATAGAGCGCCCGGTGCTGTCGATTGTCATATCGGTGGCGATACTTCTGCTGGGTGTGATCGCGCTTATGGGGCTGCCTGTCGAGCAATTCCCCAATATAGCGCCTCCGACCGTCGAGGTCACCACCTCGTATCCCGGCGCAAACGCCGAGACCGTCGAGAAGAGTGTGATTGTGCCGCTTGAGGAGGCCATCAACGGTGTCGAGAACATGACATACATATCGTCCACGTCGTCGAATGCCGGCGACGCTTACCTGACCATCTACTTCAAGCAGGGCACTGACCCCGACATGGCCGCCGTCAATGTGCAGAACCGCGTGTCCACCGCTTCGGGTCTGCTGCCAGCCGAAGTCACCAAGGTGGGCGTCACCACCAACAAGCAGCAGAAGTCGATGCTCAAGGCCATCACGCTTTACAGCCCCGATGACAGCTACGACAATCAGTTTCTCAACAACTACCTGTCCATCAATGTCATCCCCAGGCTGAAACGTATATCCGGCGTGGGAGTTGTCACACTGCTGGGTTCTAACTACAGCATGCGCATCTGGCTCAAACCCGATGTGATGGGACAGTACGGGCTTGTTCCGGCCGATGTGTCGGCCGCGCTGGCGGCCCAGAACATCGAGTCGGCGACGGGTTCGTTCGGCGAGAATTACGAGGGTGTCTTCCAGTACACCATGAAGTACAAGGGACGTCTTTCGACCCCCGAGGAGTTCGGCGACATCGTAATCAAATCGCTTCCTTCAGGTGAGGTGCTGCGTCTTCGCGAGATCGCCGATATCGAGTTGGGCGACGAGGCATATAATTACCGCAGCCAGACAAACGGACATCCGGGCGCGCTGTTCATGGTGTATCAGACAGCGGGCTCAAATGCCTCGGAAGTAATCGGAGCCATCGACCGCGAGATAGCCCGTATGGCTCCGGACCTGCCTGCCGGAGTGGAGTTCGGCGATGTATTCTCCACAAAGGACTTCCTGGACGCATCGATGCATCAGGTCGAAAAGACTCTGTTCGAGGCATTCTTCCTGGTGGTGCTTATAGTATTCGTGTTCCTGCAGGACGTGCGTTCGGTAATCATACCTGCCATCTCCATCGTCGTCTCGCTGGTGGGCACATTCATCGTGATGTCGCTGATCGGGTTCTCGATAAACCTGCTGACACTGTTCGCCCTTGTGCTTGCCATCGGCATTGTCGTCGACGACGCCATAATAGTGGTAGAGGCCGTCGAGGCGCGTTTCGACGTCGGATACCGGTCGCCGTTTATGGCGACAGTGGACGCCATGAAGAGCATCACCTCGGCCATCGTCACCACCACACTGGTTTTTATGGCAGTGTTTCTGCCCGTATCGATGATGGGAGGCACCTCGGGTTCTTTCTACACGCAGTTCGGTCTCACTATGGCTTCCGCTGTCGGCATTTCGGCCGTAAACGCCCTGACCCTGTCGCCTGCCCTGTGTGCCATAATGCTTAAGCCGCACGGTACCGGCAAGGGGAGGAAGGGCTTTGCCGAGCGGTACCGGACGGGGTTCAACGCCGCTTTCGGACGTCTGACGCAGAGATATGTGCGCGGTGTGATATTTTTCGTGCGCCGCAAGTACATTATGTGGGCGTCGCTGGCCGCGGCTGTGGTGTTGCTGGTGCTGTTCATGAACACCACCAAGACCGGTCTGGTGCCTGACGAGGATACCGGCTCGATCATGGTCAACATTACCGCACCTCCGGGATCGTCGGTGGCGCGCACCAACGAAATCATGAAACAGATTGAGGCGCGTATCGACAGCATCCCCGAAATCGAGTTCTATAGCGAGACCGTGGGCTACGGTCTTATCGGCGGTGCCGGCCCGTCAAGCGGCATGCTGATTGTAAAACTGCACAACTGGGCCGACCGCCGCCACGACGGCGGCGACGCCCGCAGCGTTGTCGACAAAATCAACGCAATCGGTCTCGAAATCCCGGATGTCACAGTCTTTGCCTTCCTGCCCCCGCTGATTGACGGATAGGGAGTCAGCAACGGCTTCGAAATCAATCTGCAGGACCAGGCCGGCGGGCGCTCCGACTCGCTGTTCGCCGTGGGTCAGCGCCTGATTGCCGCCTTGCAGCGGCGTCCCGAGATTTCGTCGGCATACTCGACTTTCAATATCGCCTTCCCGCAATATACTGTCGAGGTGGATGCCGTTAAGTGCGAACGCGCGGGCACTACGGCCGATGCCGTGCTCGAGACTCTGTCCGGGTACTACAGCGGCGCGTACGTCTCAAATTTCAACCGCTTCTCAAAGCTGTACCGCGTCATGATACAGGCATCGCCCCACTACCGCGTGGACGTGGAGTCACTCGACCGCATAATGACGCGCACTCCCGGGGGAATGGCACCGCTGAGCAACTTCGTTACAATCACGAAGGACTATGGACCCGAGTCGGTGAGCCGCTTCAACCTGTACAGCTCGATGGGAATAAACGGTGAGGCCGCCGCCGGGTACAGTTCGGGCGATGCCATCGCCGCCGTGCGTCAGACCGCCGACCGGGTGCTCCCCAAAGGGTACGGATACGAGTTCTCCGGCATCTCGCGCGAAGAAAGCGAGATTTCGGACAATACAGTGCTGATTTTCCTGTTCTGTCTGGTTTTCGTCTATCTTATCCTCTGCGGTCTGTACGAGAGTTTCCTGGTGCCGTTCGCCGTGTTGCTGTCCGTGCCCTTCGGTCTTATGGGCAGCTTCCTGTTCGCGAAACTTATGGGACTCGAGAACAATATTTATCTGCAGACCGGCCTTATCATGCTTATCGGCCTGCTGGCAAAAACCGCTATTCTTGTCACGGGGTACGCCCTTGACCGCCGCAAGGCCGGCATGTCGCTGATACAGTCGGCCGTCGGCGCCGCCAAAGCGCGTTTCCGCCCCATACTTATGACGGTGCTGGCAATGATATTCGGTCTGCTGCCGCTTATGTTCTCCACCGGTGCCGGTGCCAACGGCAACAGCTCGCTCGGTTCGGGTGTGCTGGGCGGTCTGCTCGTCGGCGCGCTGGCCCTGCTGTTCTTTGTGCCTGCCATGTTTATCGTGTTCCAGGCACTTCAGGAGAAGATACGCCCGGTACAGTTCGGAGCCGAAAAACTCCCGGACTTGCAGATTGAGGCTGAAAAAGAGGATATAAAGATTCAGAAAAAGAAAAAAGGAGAATGAAACATACCGCAACGGCTCTTGCAGTCCTGTTTATGGCAAGCGGCTGCACGACATATAATAAATACTCGCGGCCTGACAGCGTTACGGCCGACGGCCTGTACGGCGACGGCGTAGAGGTGACCGATACAGTCTCGATTGCCGCAGTGCCCTGGCGCGACTTCTTTACCGACCCCATGCTGCGCGACCTTATCGATACCGGTCTGGCAAACAACTCCGACCTGCGCATTGCCAGCCTGCGCGTGACAAAGGCCGAAGCCACTCTGTCATCGGCGAAGCTGGCATATCTGCCCGGTGTATCGCTGTCTCCGCAGGGAGGCATAAGCAGCTGGGCGGCCGAAAAGGGCACCGGCACTTACTCGCTTGGCCTGTCGGCCGACTGGGAACTCGACATCGCCGGTAAACTCACAAACCAGAAGCGCAGGGCGGCTGCCTCCCTTCAGGAGCAGCGCCATTATATGCGCGCCGTGTCCACACAGCTGACGGCTACAATCGCCAACAGCTATTACTGGCTGATGGCCCTTGACGAACAACTGTCGGTTTCGCGCAAGTCGCTTGACGCATGGGACGAGATTATCCGCACACTTGAGGCCCGGAAGAGTGTCGGCGAAGCGCACGGGGCCTCGGTGGCGCAGGCCCGGGCAAGCCGCCTCGAGGTCGAGAACACGGTTGTATCGCTGGCACACCAGATACGAGTGCAGGAGAACTCGCTGTGTACCCTGCTGGGGTGGACTCCGCGAAAAATTGAAAGGGGCACCCTGTCCGCGCAGGCGTTTCCGGAGGCAGTTTCGGTAGGTGTGCCATTGCGCATGCTGGAAAACCGTCCCGATGTGCGACAGGCCGAATATGCCCTGCAGGCGGCCTTTTACGCTACAAACGTATCCCGCGCGGCATTCTATCCTTCGCTTACTTTAAGCGGCACAATCGGGTGGACCAACAACAGCGGAGCCGCTGTCGTAAATCCCGGAAACTGGCTCATGAACGCCATAGGCTCGCTGACACAGCCATTGTTCAACCGCGGACGCAATGTCGCCGGTCTGAAAATCGCGCGGGCTAACCAGGAGGAGGCTCTTGTCGCCTTCAGGCAGAAACTGCTCGAAGCCGGTGCCGAGGTCAACGACGCACTGTCGCAGTGGCAGTCGGCAACGCGACGCCTCTCCGTCAGCGGACAGCGTATTTCGGCGCTCGAGGAGGCTGTGCGCAGCACACGTCTGCTGATGACATACAGTGAAAGTTCAACTTATCTCGAGGTACTTACCGCCCAGCAGGCCCTGCTGTCGGCTCAGCTGGCGCGGACTCAGGAGACTTTCGACAAAATCCAGGGAATAATCAAGCTATATCATGCTCTGGGAGGCGGGTAAAAAAGACCTGGACGGCTAAACGACCTGGAGGAGGGAAGGTTCTGTTCATTAATCGAAAGGTTCGGATTGTTTACCTTTGCATCGCGGTCAGCGAATTTACCATATATAGACAGCAGAACGGGCTGATCGCAGGGCCACGTCCGATGGGTTAGTTCGGACGTGGCCTGTTTTTGCCCGGTGTGGATGCGTATCGTGACCGTCGACGCAGATTCTACCTGCAAGTGCAAAATTAGGCAATAAATTTGAAGAACTCA
>CAZETN010000030.1:0-10251 GCA_964514475.1 uncultured Bacteroides sp. | reverse complement strand
CGGGCCCCGACCCTTACCGGAGCGCGCCATCGCACGGAGTCGCGTTTGCCGGTTATATAAATAATGTGTAAATTTGTGGCGAAAAACATTCCACACTCTACCCTTCATATTTTTCTGAGGTTATGAAAAAAACAGTGCTCGTGACCGGCGGAGCCGGATTTATCGGCTCGCATGTCACTGTCGAACTCATACAGGCAGGCTACGAAGTAATTGTGGCCGACAATTTCGTAAACAGCGACGCCGGCTCACTGGACGGCGTCGAAGCCATAACCGGCGTTCGGCCGCCTTTCTATCTTGTTGACACATGCGACGCCGCGGCACTGGCAACGGTATTCGACCGGCACCATATCGACTGCGCCATACACTTCGCCGCCTACAAAGCCGTAGGCGAAAGTGTCAGCGAACCGCTGAAGTACTATCTCAACAACATGCTGTCGTTCATGAACCTGCTTGAGGCGATGCGCCGCCAGGGAGGACGCGCCAACGTACTGTTCTCATCTTCGGCTACGGTATACGGCGAGCCCGAGCACTGTCCCGTCACCGAACAGAGCCCCCGCCAGCCGGCCACTTCGCCATACGGCAACACAAAACAGATGGCCGAGGACATTCTGCGCGACTGCTGCACCGCCTACGACGGCTTCAACGGCATCGCCCTGCGCTATTTCAATCCTGTCGGGGCACATCCCTCGGCCCGCATCGGCGAGCTTCCGATCGGCGTCCCCAACAATCTGGTGCCGTACATAACACAGACTGCCGCCGGCATACGCGAATGCCTTACGGTATTCGGCGATGACTACGACACCCCCGACGGAACCTGTCTGCGCGACTTCATCGACATCGTCGACCTGGCAAAGGCTCACGTGGCCGCCGTCGACCGCATGACATCGGAAAAAATGGAGCAGAAATACGAAATTTTCAACGTCGGCACCGGACGCCCCCTGAGCGTACTCGAGCTCATCCATGCCTTCGAGAACGCCAACAACCTGAAACTCAACTATAAGATAGGGCCGCGCCGCACCGGCGATATATCTGCCGTATGGGCCGACCCGACACTGGCCAACAAAAAACTTGGCTGGAAAGCCGAACGCTCAATCGACGACACCATGCGCAGCGCATGGGCATGGCAATGTCACCTTGACGGCAAACAAACAAGCTCTGATTTATGAAATTTGAAGACCTCGACCTCAGCGATGAGGTCCTTGACGCCCTTTGGGACATGCACTTCGACGAGTGTACGCCCATCCAGGAAAAAGCCATCCCCGAAGTTCTCGCCGGGCGCGACCTTATCGCCTGCGCGCAGACCGGCACCGGCAAAACGGCGGCATACCTGCTGCCGGTGATAAGCAAGCTGTATACGGACAACGCACCCACCGACGCAATAAACTGCATCGTCATGTCACCCACACGCGAGCTGGCACTGCAGATTGACCGCCAGATGGAGGGCTTCAGCTATTTTCTGCCCATCAGCTCGGTAGCCGTATACGGCGGCACAGACGGCAAGACATTCGCCCAGCAACAACGCGGCCTGAAGATGGGCGCCGACGTTGTCATAGCCACCCCCGGACGCCTGCTGGCACATATGCAGATGGGATACGTCGACCTCAGCCGCGTGTCCTTCTTCGTACTCGACGAGGCCGACCGCATGCTCGACATGGGCTTCTACGACGATATAATGCAGGTGGCGAAACAGCTGCCCGAGACATGCCAGACACTGATGTTCTCGGCGACAATGCCGCCCAAAATCCAGAAACTGGCACGTACCATTCTGCACGACCCGGCCGAAATAAAACTGGCCGTGTCGAAACCGGGCGAAAACATAGACCAGTCGGCCGCCGTATGCTACGAGACCGCCAAACCGGCCGTACTGCGCCACCTGCTTGCCACCTACCACTCCAGGCGCGTAATCGTATTCGCCGCCTCAAAGCTCAACGTCAAGGACCTCACCCGCGCCTTCGCACGCGAAAAGAAATATAATGTGGCCGAAATACACAGCGACCTCGAGCAACAGCGCCGCGAGGAGGTGCTGCGCGACTTCCGCTCGGGGCGCGTCGACATCCTGATCGCAACCGACATCGTCGCCCGCGGTATCGACATCGACGACATCAGCATGGTTGTCAACTACGATGTCCCCCGCGAAGCCGAAGACTATGTGCACCGCATCGGCCGCACGGCCCGCGCCGGCGCCGACGGCAAAGCCGTCACGCTGGTCGGCGACAAAGACCGACGCGCCTGGGCCGACATCGAGCGTTTCCTCGGCAAGCCCGTACGCCGCGAGACGTTGCCCGACGAACTGGCGGCGCAGACCTCCGCTCCTACCGCCGGCGGCAATGGCCGCGGCCCGCGCAAAAGCCGCGACTCCCGCAAAGGCCGTGACGGACATGCTCCCCGTAAGGGCGGCCAGCCCCAGGACGCCCAAGGAGCCGGAAATGCGGACTCTTCGTCTAAAAAACAGGGGCAGCGACGCCACCGCCGCCGTCAGGCCCCCAAGCAATGAGCGAACAATCCGGGCCTTGCGGTTATTATATCCAATAGAAGCGGCCTGCGCCGGCGGACACATAGTTTTGCATTGACATTCACTGCAATACATGTCAGACGCCGTATGCTCTGATATAATATGTGCCTATGTCGTTTTTTTAGGCCGGAAAGGTCGCTCTATTATATTTTTTTGTAATTTTGCGGACTGTATCGCCGCCGGTTTCCGGGTTTCGGTTACCCGCCTTTAATTAATTACTACTGCTTTATCATGCTGAAAAACCTCGTTATAGTAGAGTCGCCGACCAAGGCCAAGACTATCGAAAAATTTCTGGGCAAGGACTATAAGGTTTTGCCGTGCGTAGGCCACATTCGCGACCTCAGCAAGAAAAATTTCGGCATAGACGTTGACAACGGCTTCAAGCCCGTGTACGAAATCCCGGCCGACAAAAAGGACATCGTCGCCGAACTGCGCAAGGCCGCCAGTCAGGCACAGACCGTGTGGCTGGCTTCCGATGAAGACCGCGAGGGAGAGGCGATAGCATGGCACCTGTACGAAGTGCTGGACCTCCGGCCCGAAAACACACGCCGCATCGTTTTCCACGAAATCACACCCAATGCCATCCTCAATGCCATAGAACACCCGCGCGACATCGACATCAATCTGGTGAACGCCCAGCAGGCGCGACGCGTGCTCGACCGCCTCGTAGGCTTCGAGCTGTCACCCGTGTTGTGGCGCAAAATCAAGCCCTCGCTGTCCGCAGGCCGCGTACAGAGTGTGGCAGTACGCCTGATTGTCGACCGTGAGGACGAAATAAAACAGTTCATTCCGGAACCATACGTACGTGTTGCCGCCGGTTTCACCGGCGGCAACGGAGCCACGGTACGTGCCGAACTGTCGCGACGCCTGCCCGACCTGGACACGGCGCGAAAATTCCTCGACGACTGCCGCTCGGCTGTGTTTACCGTGACGGACGTGCAGAAAAAACCGGTACGCAAGTCTCCGGCCCCTCCCTTCACCACCTCCACCATGCAGCAGGAGGCTGTGCGCAAGCTCGGCTTCACGGTGTCGCAGACTATGACTGTGGCACAGCGGCTGTACGAGTCAGGCCTTATCACCTACATGCGTACCGACTCGCTCAACCTGTCTAAAGTAGCGGTGGCGGCTATCGCCGACGAGGTGCGCGCGAACATGGGCGACAGATACCTTTCGGTACGCGCATACCACACTCACAGCAAAGGCGCCCAGGAGGCCCACGAAGCCATACGCCCCACTTACATCGACCGTCACGAAATCGAGGGCACAAGCCAGGAAAAACGGCTTTACAAACTTATATGGAACCGTACGGTGGCATCGCAGATGGCCGACGCCGAAATAGAGAAGACCACCGCCGAAATCAGCATATCGAACCGTCCCGAGCACTTTTCCGCCACGGGCGAAGTAGTCAGGTTCGACGGCTTTCTGCATCTCTATTCCGAGGGCAACGACGACGAGGGCGACAACGCCGACAACACGTCGGGCATGCTGCCGCCTCTTGACCCCGGCCAGACCCTCGGCTACACGCACATAACCGCCGCCGAGCGCTTCACCCAGCAGCCCCCGCGCTATACCGAAGCTTCCCTCGTCAAAAAACTCGAAGATCTGGGTATCGGACGACCCTCGACTTATTCGACCATCATCAACACCATACAGCAGCGGGGATACGTTGAAAAAGGTGAACGCAAAGGTATCGAGCGCAACTTCACCACACTCACTCTCGAAGCCAAGGCCGGCAGTGTCGCCGAAAGCGGCCGCACCGAAACCATAGGCGCCGACAAGGGCAAACTGATGCCCACGGACACCGGCATAGTCGTAAACCGTTTCCTTACCGAATATTTCCCTGATATCCTCGACACAAGTTTTACCGCCCAGGTCGAAAAGAAATTCGACGAAATCGCCGAGGGCGACCTGCTGTGGAACCGCGAAATCGAAGATTTCTACTCCGGCTTCCACCCCAATGTCGAAAATGCGATGAACATACGCCTCGAACACAAAGTGGGCGAGCGCGTGCTCGGCAAGCTGCCCGACGGCGACACCGTCAGTGTCAAAATCGGCCGCTACGGCCCGCTGGTGCAGGTAGGCAATCCCGACAGCGACGTCAAGCCCCGCTTCGCATCGCTGCTCAAAGGCCAGTCGGTAGAGACAATAACTATGGAAGAAGCGCTCAAGCTGTTCGAATATCCCCGCATACTCGGCGACCACGAGGGCAAAGAGGTCAGCGTGGCAATAGGCCGCTTCGGCCCATACGTCAAGTACGACGGCAAGTTCGTGTCCATCCCCAAGGATGAGAACCCGGCCGAAGTTACCCTGGAACGCGCCATCGAACTGGTTCGCGAGAAACAGCAGGCCGAGGCCAACCGCATCGTACGCACCTTCGAACAGGAGCCCCGTCTGCAGATTCTCAACGGTCGCTACGGTGTCTACATCGCCTTTGACGGCAGCAACTACAAAATTCCGCGCAGTGTCGCCGACCCCGCCGCACTGTCGCTCGAACAGGCCATGGAGATAGTCAACAGCCAGGAAACCAAGCCCAAACGTCCACGTCGCAAAAAATGAAAACCCGCAAGCCCCTGCTTTATAAGCCCGGCTCGGAACGCGCCCCGCGCAAACCCGACATCATACTCAGTTTCACCGCCGACGAGGCACTGATCAGACAGTCGCGTACCGATGGTGATGCATCCGCCGACACCGACGACGCAGCCGCCCTGCTGCCGGTGCTGATGACGCTGTGCCCCGACCGCAAGCGTACCACCGTAAAAGACTGGCTGAAACTGGGCCAGATTATGCTTAACGGTGCTGTAGTGACTCAGTTCAACGCCGAGGTGCGCCCCGGCGACCGCATCGACATAAACACCTCGCGCCAATGGCAGGTGTTCTCCAATCCCCGCCTCAGGATAGTCTATGAAGACGATGACATTATCGTAGTGGACAAGGGCTACGGACTGCTGTCGATGGGCAACGACCGCGTAAAGACCGGCACGGCATACTCGCTGCTGAAGGACTATGTCAAGCGCAAGGATCCGCGTAACAAGATTTTCATCGTCCACCGTCTCGACCAGCACACATCCGGTCTCATGATGTTCGCAAAAAACATCGAGGCCAAGAACGCCATGCAGCACAACTGGAACAATATGGTCATCGACCGGCGTTATGCCGCCATTGTCGAGGGACGCCCCGAGCAGAACGAAGGAGAGGTGCGCTCGCTGCTTGCCGAAAACTCGGAGCACGTTGTCTACTCCACCGACGACCCGGCGACCGGCAAACTGGCCGTCACCCGCTGGAAAGCCCTCAAAAGCCGCAACGGATATACGCTTATGGACATCAGCCTTGACACGGGCCGCAAGAACCAGATACGTGTACACATGGCCGAGATGGGACACCCCATCGCCGGTGATACCAAGTACGGCGCACGCACGTCGCCACTGCACCGGCTGGGACTGCACGCCCGCACACTGCGGTTCATACATCCCGTGACCCGGCGCGATATGAATTTCAGCCTGCCGCTGCCCGCCTCCTTCACCAAACTGGTCTGACACTGCTATGGCCGATCAACCCCTCAACAGCCAGCCTTTGCAGACGGGGCTTGTCCGCGCACCGCAGATGAGCCGCATGACCTTGCGTGTAAACGACGACTCGCTCGACGTGGCCATCGTGTCGAAAGTCGAGGACAACTCACTGATTTACCGCCATATACCATATACGGCGACGGCTACTTCGGCCATCCGCGCCCTTGAAGAGGCCGTCTACGACAACCCCCTGCTGCTCAGCGACTTCGGCCAGATTGACATTCTTTTCGACACACCCAGGTTTATCGTCATTCCCGAGGAACGTGCCGACGATGACCGTGCCGAAGAAATGCTGGAGACCCTCTATCCCGACATCGAGTTCGAACCGGTGACAAGCCGGATACCCGGCGGTGCCGTCATAGCTGCGGCCGTCAACGCCGACATCGAGCGGTTTGCCGGACGTACCTTCGCCGACGCACGGCGCATGCACCGCATCGTACCCTTGTGCCGCTACTTCGGAGCCCGGAACCGCAGCGGCAACGGCGGACGCATACATGTTCACCTGCGCCCCGGCTTTACCGACGTCATCGCGTATCTGCACGGCAGAACCATGATGGCAAACACATTCAGCTCACCGTCCGGGATGGATGCGCTGTACTACATACTTGCCGCTGCCCAGAACCTCCGCTTCGATGACAGCTGCGACCGCATGATTGTCTCAGGCGACAACACACTGCGCGACACCCTGATGCCGATGCTGCGCAAGTACTACCCGCACGCCATGCCTGCGATTTTTCCCAGCGCCATGCTCCGCGCAGGCGCGGCAGCCATGCAGGCGCCATTCGAAATGTTAGCAATTCCTTTATGCGAATAATCTCAGGTAAATACGGCCGTCGCCGGTTCGACGTCCCCACAAATATCACAGCGCGCCCAACCACCGACTTCGCACGCGAAAATATATTCAACGTCCTCGAAAACATGGTAGACTTCGGGGAATGCACCGCACTCGACCTCTTTTCGGGCACCGGTGCGGTCGCCTTTGAGTTCCTGAGCCGCGGCTGCCCCTCGGTGACCTCAGTCGAAAAGGCTGCCACTCAGTACAACTTTATCCGCAGCGTGGCTCAGAAATTAGGCGACAGCAACATTCGCCCACTCCGCACGGATGCCCTGCGCTTCATCAAGTCGTGTCCGTCGTCATACGACATCGTTTTCGCCGATCCTCCCTATAACCTCGAAGGCTTCGCCGATATCCCTGCCGCCGTCCTCACCGGCAGCTGCCTGCTCCACCCCGGCTCCGTCTTCGTCATCGAGCACTCCAAGGCTCACGACTTCTCGCACCTCCCCCATTTTCTGGAACACCGCGCCTACGGCTCCGTCAACTTCTCCATCTTCCGCATCCCCGAAGCCAACGCCGAAGACTGCGCCACTGCAGAAAATCAGAACAGCGACAGCACCCCGGATACCCACTGATATCCTGACGACCGTAACAAAATGAACTCCTGATGAATATAGAGCTGAGGCGTCCTGCCACTGACCGATTTTCCGGACTTGCCTCAGCAAGAGTTAAAATTGGTTAATTAAGGGGATGCGTATTTGCATTTATTTGGTGAATTTGAAAATGAATGATTATTTTTGCGAAAAACACATTTCATAATTTTTAAGGCCTTTTTAATCCATGAAGACTTTCAATATCAGTCTATTGACATCATTTCTAATGATATTGGCTTCATGCGCCAATGAAGTAGATGATATTGCAAACCCGCAGGAGGCTCCTTTGGAAAAAAACGCCACTTTATCGCGCTCATACGATGCAGCAAATCCGGGTATTGCATATTTCGATTCGATCTCTACCCCGGAACTATGGATCCAATATAAAACACTTGACGAAAAACAGGCTGCCCTGAATCTTCCAAGTAATTTAATGGAAGAACTATCTACGGACCAGTTGGCCGAGTGCTGTATATATTACCCTTTAAGTATTAACTCTATGGCTTATAATGACACCGATTTAGGAGTTAGACATGTCATAGAAGGTTTTAATGGATATAGCGGACTATTAAGTCGCCCCGATTATGCAGAAAGCTTAATAAGAGCATATGGAATTTTAAGCTTAAACTATGCATCAAGTCTGGCTACAAAAGAAAAATCGCAAAGTTCTATTTCACTTAAGTTAGACAAAATCTTTTGCGAAAATCTTCTTGCATCTGGTTTTTTCCCGGAAGTACTTGAAGGCACAAATGCGCAACAACTGCTTTCAATTCAGACACAGAACCTTATATCAAAGAAAGAAGCAGAAAAAGATTATTTTGCCTTAGTATCTTTTGAAAAATTGCAGAACAAGATAAATGGGTCAGGCAACACTTCTTCTGTCCGGTCTCGCCAGCTCTCTTATATTTACACTTTATATGGCAAAGCTATTGAAGTCTTCGATCGGATAGAGATGCCTGAAGAGTCTAAACAGGGATATATTGATAGAATGAGAGAAGAATATCCCAATGCAGAATTATTAGGTCCTCCTTCGTACACATATAACTGTCATTATTACGCTTGGGCAATGAGAGATAATCCAACTCCCCATTGGATGAATTTCAAGAATTCGGATGGAGGGAATAATGTCAGCAGATATTGGACAACTGACGAATATATGGAGGGTAGCGCCGATAATTGCATAAATATATATTATTGTGACTCCGACCACTCAGCCCGCATATCCTCCGTTAAAGGAAAGTTCGAATCTAAATGGGGGCCAGGATGTTTAATGCGACATGATCCCTTAGATTGCCCATACAAAAACAGCGATTTAATTTACTACAAACGTGCTTTTTATGGAGGGCCATTGTATACCTCCTATGGTTATGGTGAAACTACAGTAGGAAGCAAAGACAGTTATTATATAAACGCTAAAATTCCTTCTCAAGGCATACGGTTTAACTGGACTATAGAAACTGCCAAAGGTGACGATGCCGTGGAAAATGGCCGTGCAATTATTCATTCAACAGGTTATGGACAAGCTGTCATTGAATTCACTCAGCCTGGTCTGTATGAACTTACTGTACGAGGATATAATTCCAAAGATGAAGAAGTTGTGAATTTTGGTTTTGAACCTATTGTCAATGCCTAATGCAGTAATAAAGTTTTAACATTTAATATTTTACATATGAAAAAATTAAAATACTGTTTCATGGCCGTTTTGTTTGCTGCCATGACCGCTTGCTCGAGTGACAGCGAGGACGTTACCATTCCCGATAGCAGAAGTGAGACTGAAGAAGGTGCCAATCCCGGCATTGCGCACTTCGAGTCGGTAATGAATTCCGAACTGTGGACGACCGCATATCATTGGGACAAAATTGAGGCTCTGGACTTTTCTGATGAATTATTGAAAAGCCTGACTACCGCGCAACTTGTAGAATGCTGCGGACTATACCCTTTTTGGAGTGATTACATCTATTGCGGCGATTTTAATTTCCCGGCGCAGGCCAAGTTTATCTTGACGCGTTTCAACGGATTTAACGCCTTGAAAAACCGTTCTGACTACGCCGGATACCTGATAGACGCCTACGAAAAGGTTTGCATCGAGGCCGCCGCCGAGACCTTGGATGGCGAAGTAGACAAAGGTTTTGTATGGAGCAACAAGCATTACGTCAAGAAATGTTATGATTACATGCTCCTCTCGGAGGATTATCCCGATGTATTCAGAGGCGAAAACGGCGTAAGGCTGCGCAAACTTATCGAAGAATATATTTCGATTTCATATTTTGAAGTTTTCGGTCCAATGCAACAATACCTGCTGGAAGTCGCCGACAGATACGCCGAATAGGCGAACACCGGACCGCTTCGCTAACACGTAGTCCGAACACGAATTGACGCGAAGGAGTGCCACATGCGCTCCTTCGTCGTTTTATACAGTATGTGGAAATCGCGGAAAAATGGATGGAACGGCCGCAAATCGGAAGTGAATTTAGACTTAAATTGCCAAGTTTTAGGGCTGTAATGGGTTTTGTACGAAAAATATTTGTATATTTGCAAGCTGAAAATTGTGCGCAGGGGCAAAGTGCGCCCTTTACGCACCCTTTTTGCATTATTCTTTTCTGTCATATTTATCTTACCGGAAAAATATACCAATCAGAAAATTCAATTAAAAAACCTAATAATAAACCCAATTCTAACTCATGCAAAGCAAAGGAATTCTGGACAGCGTTCTCGCCGGCATCATCGCCATATTTCTGGTGTTGG
>CAZETN010000029.1:0-10480 GCA_964514475.1 uncultured Bacteroides sp. | reverse complement strand
ACGGCGATACACCACATCACGGACGAGGATGTGCGCGACGAGCCCACCTTCAGACAGATAGCCAAGTCGCTGGCGCGCATGCTCGAAGGCTGCGACCTTGCCGGCTTCAACTCGAACCGCTTCGACATACCGATGCTGGACCAGGAGTTTCAGCGCGCCGATGTGGACTACGACTTCAGCAAGGCGCGTTTTGTCGACGTGCAGACCATCTTCCACAAGCGCGAACCCCGAAACCTTGTGGCGGCATACCGTTTCTATTGCGACAAGGAACTCGAGGGGGCGCACAGCGCCAACGCCGACACCATGGCCACCTACGAGGTGCTGATGGCGCAGCTTGACCGGTACGCCGACCTTCCGGACGACATAGACGGCCTGAGCGAATATGCCTCAATGAACCGCAATGTCGACTTCACCGGGCGCCTTGTCTATGACGACAGCAAGCGCGAGGTAATAAACTTCGGCAAGTACAAGGGTCGCCTGGCCGAGGAGGTGCTGGCTCAGGACAAGGGCTATTACGGCTGGATCATGAACGGCGACTTTACAAAAAACACCAAGGACTGCTTCACCCGCATCTTCATGCGCGTGAAAAAGAAATGACGCCCCGCACGGGGAGAAACAACGATGCTTGAAGGCAAACATATAATATTAGGCATAAGCGGCGGCATTGCCGCTTACAAGAGCGTGGTGCTGCTGCGGCTGCTGATAAAGGCCGGCGCCGAGGTACAGGTTGTCATCACGCCCAACGGCAAGGAGTTCATCACCCCCGTCACCCTGTCGGCGCTGTCGGGCAAACCCGTGGTCAGCGAGTTCTTCAGCGCCAACACCGGCGAGTGGCACTCGCATGTCGACCTGGGGCTGTGGGCCGACGCCATGGTGATAGCCCCGGCCACGGCCTGCACCATAGCCAAGATGGCCAACGGAGTGGCCGACAATATGCTGGTGACCACATACCTGTCGGCAAAGGCGCCCGTGTTCGTGTGTCCGGCCATGGACCTGGACATGATGGCGCACCCGTCGACGAGGCGCAACCTTGAGCTGCTGCGCGGCTACGGCAACCACATAATTGAGGCCGCGTCGGGCGAGCTGGCAAGCCATCTGACCGGAAAAGGGCGCATGCAGGAGCCCGAGCAGATAGTGCGGGTGCTCGACGAGTTTTTCGAACGGCAGTCGCGCCGCCCCCTCGAAGGCAAAAAAATTGTTATAACCGCCGGCCCTACATACGAAGCCATCGACCCGGTGCGTTTTATAGGAAACCACTCCACCGGAAAAATGGGATATGCCCTGGCCGACGAGGCCGCGCGTCGTGGCGCCACGGTGACGGTTGTCAGCGGCCCGGTGCAGGTGACGGCCTCCGAGCCCCGGGTAAAGGTTGTGCCCGTGACATCGGCGCTGCAGATGCTGGAGGCCGTGCAGGCCGAGGCCGCCGGAGCCCACATGGTGATATTCGCCGCCGCCGTAGCCGATTATGCCCCCGCCGAATTCCACGACCGCAAGATAAAGCGCGAGGAGGACGGCATAGAGAGCATACGGCTTGTCCGAAATCCCGACATAGCGGCGACAGTGGCCGCCGATAAAAAAGGCCGTATAATGTGCGGCTTCGCCCTGGAGACCGACAGCGAGATGGAACATGCCGCGGCCAAGCTGTCACGCAAGAACCTGGACGCCATTGTCGTCAACTCGCTGCGCGATGCCGGCGCCGGCTTCGGCACCGACACCAACAAGGTGACCATACTGACGGCGTCCGGAGGCAGGCACGCCTTCGGCCTCAAAAGCAAGAGGGAGGTGGCGGCTGACATCCTTGACGTGCTGTCGGCGCTATGACCGGAGCCGCCGTATCCGTGTGGAGCCGTAAAAACATCCGAATATGACGAATATAATCAGATTTATACCGGTAGCAGCGATGTGCGCCCTCTGTGCCTTCGGAGCCGGCGCCCAGGAGCTGAACTGCGAGGTCGAGATAAACAGCGACAAGGTGCAGGGCACCAACAAATCGGTGTTCCAGACCCTGCAGGCGGCCGTGACGGAGTACATGAACACAAACACTTTCAGCAAGGCGCAGTATGCGGTAAACGAAAAAATCGACTGCCGCATGTTTTTCACCTTCAGCGATGTGAGCGACCAGACCTTCAGCGGCGACCTGCAGGTGCAGATGACGCGTCCGGTATACAACTCAGCCTACACGACGACCGTCCTCAATTTCAAGGATACCAAAATCGAGTTCACCTATCAGGAAAACGAACAGCTGATTTTCAGCGACTCGCAGATGGAGAGCCAGCTCACGGCCATACTCAACTTCTATGCCTATCTGTTTCTGGCGCTCGACAGCGACACCTTCGCCCCCGACGGCGGCGAGCCGTACTACGACCGTCTGAAGCAGATTGTGCAGTGGGCCCAGTCGTCGGGCGAGTCGGGCTGGAAAGCCTTCGAGGACACCAAGAACCGCAGCGCCGTGCTGTCGTCGCTCACCGACGAGAACACACGGGTCATGCGCGACCTGTACTACCGATACCACCGCCGCGGCCTGGACGAAATGTCCACGGCGCCTGACAAGGGGCGCGCCAACATAACGTCGGCATTGCCGGCACTGTCGCAGGTGTTCAAGGTGGCTCCCATGTCCGTGGCGCTGTCGATGTTCAAGGATGCCAAGCTCGACGAGTTGGTCAATGTCTACTCGAAGGCTCCGGCCGAGGAACGCGCTAAGGCATACGAGATACTTGAGGCGATATATCCCACCGAGCAGGACCGCCTCGAAAAAATCAAGAACGGCCAGGAGCGCCGCTGATCCACCCCATCCTCCCACACTCAGTAATCGTCAAATGATTGAAAGTCTGCATATCTCCAACTACGCCCTGATCGAGAATATCGACATCGAATTTGACCGCGGCCTCAACATCATCACCGGTGAGACAGGCGCCGGCAAATCGATAATACTGGGCGCCCTCGGTCTCATCATGGGCGAGCGCGCCGATCTGCGCACCAAACGCGATGCCGATGCCAAGACTGTGGTGGAGGCCGTTTTCAATATCGCGGATGTCGGTGACATAAACGCTTTTCTGGGCGACAACGGTCTCGACACCGACCCGGCCCACGTGATTTTGCGTCGCGAGCTTACGCGCAGCGGCGGCAGCCGTGCCTTTGTCAACGACACGCCGGTAAGGCTCGACATATTGCGCGAGGTGGCCCTGAGGCTGCTCGACATCCACACCCAGCATCAGAACCTTCTGCTGACCGACGCGGCCTTCCAGCTCTCGGTGCTCGATGCCCTGGCCCGGAACGGCTCGCTTCTGGCGCGGTACCGCGAGGCATACGCCGCCTACCGCACCGCCCTGGGCAGGTACCGGACAACGGCGGACATGCTCAAGCGCAACCGGTCGGAACAGGAGTATCTGTCGTTTCAGCTGCAGCAGCTTGACGAACTTGACCTGAAGGAGGGCGAGCAGGACGAGCTGGAGCGCGCCCGCGACATGCTCTCGAATGCCGGCCGCATCAAAGAGACGGTTTCGGATGCCATATCGTATCTGAGCGAGCCGCAGTCCGTGACTCAGTCGCTGATGCGGGCCGCTGCCGACATGCGGCATCTCGACGATGTGTACGACGAGGCCTCCGGACTGGCCGAGCGGCTCACGGCGGCACGTCTCGACATCGAGGATGTCATAGACAGCATGCGCCGCTTCGACAACGACCTTGACGCCGACCCGTATGCCCTGCAGGAGGTTGAGGACCGGCTGAGTATCATATACTCGCTCGAGACAAAGCATCACGTCGACGACGAAGCCGGCCTGATAGCCCTGCGCAAGCGCCTGCGCGAGCAGCTCGACACTATAGGTAACGGCGACGAGGCGCTGCGCGGACTCGAAGAGGCTGCCCGTGGTGCCAAAAAGGAAGCCGTGCTGCTGGCGCGCCAACTCAGCGAACGCCGTGCCGCCGTCGTGTCCGACCTCACAGGTATGCTGCTTGACAGGGCACGTCCCCTGGGTATGTCCAACCTGCGCTGCGAGGTGATGCTGACACAGGGCAAACTGGGCGCCGACGGCATGGATACCGCCGAATTCATGTTCGCATTCAACAAGAACCAGCCGCTGATGCCTGTCGGCAAGACGGCGTCGGGAGGCGAGATTTCGCGCGTCATGCTGGCGCTCAAGAGTGTGATTGCCGAGCAGATGCATCTGCCGACGCTTATTTTCGACGAGGTCGATACCGGTGTCTCCGGAGATATCGCGGGCCGCATGGGCGCCATGATGCAGCATATGGCCGCACACGTGCAGCTGATCACCATCACCCACCTGCCGCAGGTGGCAGCACGCGGAAACCGCCACATAAAGGTGTTCAAGCACGACAACGACACGTCAACCCTTACCGACATACGCGTGCTCGACACCGAAATGCGCCGTGCCGAGCTGGCTCTGATGCTAAGCGGCGACCCCGACGATGCCTCGGCTCTCGCTACCGCCGACTCGTTGCTTGACAGACAACGCCTGTAGAGCCCCGGCGTCGGTACATGAACGAAACCACCTCTCTGCAAGTTATTATCTTATCATACATACCACATCCGTAACTGACATAAAATGGAACCCACCGACTATATATTCGGACTGCGCCCCGTAATGGAGGCCATAAACGCCGACAAAGAGATTGACAAGATTTTTATCAGCAAGGACCTGCAGGGCGAGCTTGCCGCCGAACTCAACGCGCTGCTTCGCGGACGCCGTGACATTGTGGTGCAGCGGGTGCCGGTCGAGCGCCTCAACCGCATCACCCGTAAAAACCACCAGGGTGTCATTGCCATATTGTCGGCAATAACATACGAGACTCTGTCAAATCTTGTACCTATGCTGTACGAGGACGGACGGCTGCCTTTCCTGGTTGCCCTCGACGGCATAACCGATGTGCGTAACTTCGGGGCCATAGCCCGCACGGCCGAATGTGTGGGTGCCGACGCGCTCGTCATACCCATGCGCGGCAGTGTCAGCGTAGGTGGCGATGCCGTCAAGACCTCGGCCGGAGCCCTGAGCTATCTGCCTGTCTGCCGCGAGCGCAATCTGGCCGGAGCCCTGCGTTTTCTCAAGGACAACGGCTATCAGGTGGTGGCTGTAAGCGAAAAAGCCGACTTCAGCTACGTCCGTGCCGATTACACCACGCCTGTGGTGCTGGTGATGGGGGCCGAGGACACAGGCATCTCGCCCGAAGTCATGGCCGAGTGCGACACCCGCGTGTCGTTGCCCATGTTCGGCAAAATCGGCTCGCTCAACGTCAGCGTCGCCGCCGGCGTCATGATGTACGAGGTAGTGCGTCAGCGTCTTGCCGCCGACCTCGAGGTAATATGAACTCTCTACCTCCCCCTTCCCGGATAAATCATTACGTATGCGCAAACAGGGCGTCGGCGTTGGCTGATGTCCTGTTTGCCACATCAAGGGGAGTCGTGCCCAGTATGTCGGCTACGCGTGCCGCTACAAAGGGGAGCAGCGACGGCTCGTTGCGGCGTCCCCGCCGTGGCACAGGCGCCAGGTAGGGCGCGTCGGTCTCGAGCAGGATCCGGTCAAGGCCGATTTCGGGCAGAACATTCTCAAGGCCACCGTTCCTGAAAGTCACGATGCCGTTGATGCCGAAGTAGTGGTCGCCGTGGCGTCTGATGTCGCGGACATCGTCTGCCGAGCCTCCGAAACAGTGAAAGTCGCAGCGAAGGTCCGGAAAACGCTCAAGGACCTCCAGAACCTGAGGCAGTCCCTTGCGGCAATGTATGATTACGGGCAACCCCAGATTGTTCGCCGCCTCGCACTGCCGCTCGAAAGCCAGCATCTGCTCGTGTTCGTATGTGGCGTCCCAGTACAGGTCGATGCCGACTTCGCCTACGGCGATATAGTCGCCCCGGTGTCCGTACAGTTCGGCAAGCAGGGCGTCGGTGCGTTCCTGCCAGTTGGAGGCATCGAATTCCTCGGGGTGCAGCCCCATGGCCATACGCACGTTGTCGGGGTATTGCGCCGCAAGAGCGCGCATCGGGGCAATGCTCTCTACCGAGATATTAGGTAAGATCATGCGGGTCACGCCTGCCTCCAGGGCGCGCCGCATCACTTCGGGTCGGTCGGTGTCGAACTCGGCCGTATAGGGATGGGTATGGGTATCGGTCAGCATCAGTTGGTGCGTGTGGCCAGCGAGCGCGTGAGGTCGGTGAATATGCGCAGCCTGTCTTCGGGCAGCCCGGTGCGGCTGAGCGCCTCCAGCGCCATGTTGCTGTAAACGCCGATTAGGTCTACGATGCGTCTGTCAAGCCCGAGTGCCCGGTAAACTTCGCGCACGCTGTCAACTTTGTCGTTTTCGTTGAACTCGCCGGCAATGGCGCGCTGCATGACCCCGCTGGTGTCTTCGGCACAGGCCGAAATCCACAGCCAGGTCTTTTTTTCGTTGAGGATGTCGCCTCCGGTCTCCTTGCCGAATACAAGCGGGTCGCCGAAGGTGTCGAGGTAGTCGTCCTGCAGCTGGAAAGCCAGGCCGAGCGCCTCGCCGAACTCGTAGAAATCGTCCATGAGCTTTTGGCTGCCGCCGGCAATCATCACTCCCATGCGGCAAGCGCATGCCAGAAGCACCGACGTTTTCAGCCGTATCATCTCGATGTACTCGGGGATGTTGACGTCTAGGCGATTTTCGTAATCCATATCCAGCTGCTGGCCTTCGTAGATTTCAAGGGCGGTCTTGTTGAACAGTTCCGTCACCTCGGATATCAGTGCCGGGTCACAGTCGCAGATCAGCCTGTTGGCAAGCGTAAGCATGGCGTCGCCGCTGAGTATGGCGGTATTGCTGTTCCAGCGGCGGTGTACCGTGGGACGGCCGCGCCGTACGTCCGCATTGTCCATGACATCGTCGTGCAGCAGCGTGAAGTTGTGGAACATCTCCAGGCCCAGAGCCTGCGGCAACGCCACTGACATCTCGCCCCCGCAGGCGGCTACTGCGGCAAGGAGCAGGGTGGGGCGCAGGCGTTTGCCCCCCGACTCCATGGTGTATCTGATAGGGTCGTAAAGTCCCGCAGGCTTCTCGGGGATGGGTAAATGTGATATGCCTTCGTCGATTATCGACGCGATTTCGTTCAGTGTGACCATATGTTATCTTGTGTGTTGTCTGAATCTGTAGGCGCATTCGAATGCGGCCAGCGTGTCGGGCGTCGACGCGTACTCCCGACGCAGGGCCTTGACAAGCTCTTCATCGCCGTCCTCTATGTACGTACCGCATTCGGCAGCCGTGGCGACCGAAACCAGAAAAACGGCCTGTTCGCCGGCGGCCATGGCTCTGAAACCTTGCAGAAGCGCAGTTGACATTTCAGAGGCCTTGCTGTGGTCGGGCAACATCATGTATGTGTGCCATACTTGCGTAATCAGGGAACGCGACGGGTTCGCGAGAAGATATGCGGCCGCCTGTTTCGGAGGCATGGCCGCGACGATGGCGACCGCGCGTACCTCGGCGGCAGAATCCACAGTCTGTTCAAGCAGACATTCGGCGCCGGCTCTGTCCGCGTCAAGCTGTTGCAGCAGGTATACCAGCGAGTCGCTGTCGGCTGATGCTGTACGCAGACGCCCGGCGTAGCATTGTCCGCCGTCAGTGTCCGAGCATGCGCACGACAACGCTGTAGCGGCGGCAGTGAAAACCGTTGCGGCGTAATGGCGGATTGGGCAAATCTTCATTTTTGTTAAATAACAGCGCTTGGACGTGTAAAGTTAAATAATATTGTGGAAACTCAAAAATTTTTTGTACTTTCGCTCTGAAATAATCTGTTTCTAAGACGTATTTTTTCCCTATGACATTATCCTTTCACAATATATTCTCAGGCATATATGTCCGTTTGGTACTTGCCGGCGTCGCACTGTCGGCATCAGCGATGCCGGCAACCGCCGCCATTGACCTCGGCGTCGGGCGTCAGGCCACCGTGGGCGCGTATATATATGACCTTAAGGGCGACTCGGTCGTTTTGGCCGACAACGCCGACGTAGCCATGACTCCCGCCTCGGTAGTCAAGTCATTCACTACAGCTTCGGCGCTGCAGAACCTTGGCAAGGACTGGCGTTTCGAAACGCGTGTGGCCTTGAGCGGCAGTCGCGGTGCCAAAGGAGTTTGGAACGGCGACATAATTATTTTTCCCGGGGGTGACCCGACTCTTGACAGTGAAAATCCGGGAGGCAAGAGTGGTATCTGTGACAGTATAATATATGCTCTTCGCGATATGGGGCTGCATACAGTAACAGGTTCGGTCGTCATTGCGGACACTGTGCCCGACCAGGGACAGGCCCCGTATTGGGAGAACGAGGACACCCCTTACCCGTATGGTGCCGGCTGGTTCAATCTCAACTGGAAAGATAACACATTTTCCATATGGCCTGCAACCGGAAAGACAGCACCGCATGTGCCGGACCTCGAGATTGTCAAAATCCGTCGCCGCAATTCCGGGATAGGCCGTGGAACGGGTTCGGAGCGCCTGTATGTCTACGGACGCAATCTCAAGAACAGAAGACGATGCGAAACCACTACAATGCCTTACCCTTACAAGGTCTTCGCTTATGCGCTGCGGAAACGTCTCGGCGAAAACGGCATTGACGTGAAAGGCAGATACCGCAAGGAAGGAGACCCGGCGACAATAGCCGGTATGAAGCTGACACCGGTGTGTACATATTACTCCGAGCCGCTGCTGACCATAATGCGCGACCTGATGTACCGGTCGGACAATACTTTTGCCGAGGGCGTACTTCGGGCTCAGGCACCCGGTGCCTCGCGTGAGGCAGCCGTGAAAGCCGAGATAGAGCTGTGGCGTGGCAATTGCGTGGATACCGACGGGCAGTTGTTCAGAGACGGCAGCGGCCTGTCGCGTTCGACAAGCGTGACACCACGTTTTATAGGCGATGTGCTCGGCTATATGGCAAAGTCGGACTACCGCGATGACTATGTGTCGCTTTATGCCCGCGCCGGACGTGACGGCACAGTGCGCAATCTGCTGAAAGAGACACCGCTGGCCGGGCGCATGGCGCTTAAAAGCGGCTCGATGAGCGGAGTACGCTGCTATGCAGGATACGCGCTTGACGAGGATGGCGCGCCGGGATATGTGGTTGTGCTGTTTGTGAACCGCTATTCGTGCTCGGGTGCCTCGTTACGCACGGCTATCGAAAAATTTATGGTAGAAAACATGGCGCCGCGTCTTGGCGTCGCCGATAAGATAACAGATGACGATGAACGAAAATGCCAATAATACAGCCGAGCTTCGCCGGCTCGGCGAGCTGTGTGTCCTGATGGAGGGGCTTTTCCATGTTCTCGGGACACGCGATGACAGCAATGCTGTCCGTCTTATTCAGAAATACCGTTGCGAGTTCAACTCGCTTTGTGCCACGGTCTTTGCAGGCGACACAGCGGCAGCGTCTCAAAGTCGGGATGTTCCGGAGATTTCGAACACAGAGAAGGATATCGCCGGTCCCGGTACGGATGAATTCACTGATCGGGCAATACAGCCCGAAAAACCCGCGGATGAGCAGCCCGAACCCGAAGCACCCTCGCTGTCTGCATCGACGGGAACTGCCGAAGCCGAAGTTTGCCAAGAGCCGGTCTGTGACCGTGAGCAGCAGTCGGTTCCCGCCATCGGCGACTCGCCGGCGCGTCCCGGCGAACTGCGCGTGGACGAGATGCTGACGCGCCGTGAGGCCCGCGAGTTGCGCAATGCCTTTACCCTTAACGACAAGTTCAGGTTCCGTCGCGAGCTTTTCGAAAACGACAACGACAGATTTCGTGAGGCGCTCCGTATGATCGAGGCTATGTCGGATTATGACGAGGCGCTGACATATATGCGCGACGATCTCGGCTGGGATATGGATGTTGACGCCGCGCAGGATTTCGCTGCTATAGTCGCCAATCACTTCGCTGCGGTATAATGGGCAACAAGATAAAAAAGACGGCTGCGCCTGATATGACCCCGGAGAGCGACGGCATATTGTCGGCTCCCGGTTCCGGAACTTTGTACGTTGTGCCCACTCCCGTGGGTAATCTCGGCGATATGACGCCCCGCGCCGTCGAGGTACTGAGGTCCGTGTCACTGGTTTTGGCTGAAGATACGCGTACAAGTGCAGTGATTATGCGCCATTTCGATATTGACACACCCATGGCCAGTCATCACAAGTTCAACGAGCATACTGCCTGTGCCCCCGTCGTGGACAGGCTGCTGTCAGGCGAGGATGTAGCACTGGTATCGGATGCGGGTACTCCGGGTATTTCTGACCCGGGATTTATGCTTTCGCGCGAATGCCGCCGCGCAGGCGTTCCGGTTGTGACGCTGCCCGGTCCGACGGCCTTTGTTCCCGCGTTGGTGAGTTCGGGATTGCCTTGCGACAGGTTTTTCTTCGAGGGCTTTCTTCCACCCAAAAAGGGGCGCGCGACCCGACTGGCCGAAATCGCCGCCAGCGAGGTGTCGGTGGTAATTTATGAATCTCCACTTCGGCTGGTAAAGACTCTGGAGCAG
>CAZETN010000028.1:0-10523 GCA_964514475.1 uncultured Bacteroides sp. | reverse complement strand
GCTATGGACTTCGAGGGCAAGGTTCCACAGTGGCATGGGCAATATTTCAAATTCGGCAGGCTGCGAAATCGCGTTAGTCCCGACATAATACTCAACAGTAATTTCTTTTGAAGTGAAGTCATTGCTGTACCCCGAAATCGCCCTGTCACCAAATGGGGGACCCTGCCTGTCATGTGCCGGTTCTTGTGTAAAATAATCGGTTATTGTATTACGGCGTCTGCCCCATAAGAACATTCCGCTAAAGGACCCGCAAAGCCACTCACCCGTGGGGCTTTTCTGAAATACATTCAGTCCCATCACGCTAACCGGAGGTGTACGGTCTATCCTGACTGGCCGTGCGTCGAGGCTCTTCAGTGAATAAAAACCATCCGAGGCCGAAAGTAACCAGTCCCCATAATCCTCGTCATACCTAATCATACGGAGTCTGTCATTCCAGGGATTAGGACTGTCAAGCCGCGTTCCGGGAAAAGCCGGAACCTTGTTCAACGCCAAGAGAACCAATACCGGAGGTCGCAGGCACCAGCCGGTTAAAGTAATGAAAAGTGTCAGGACTATTGTCGCACGCCCCAAACGGTCATGCCACCGGTACGAAGCACGCGTCACACGCAGGGATTTCGGTGTGCGGCGTCCTCTCTGCCGCTCCCTACGCATATATCGGAGGGAAAAACAGTATATCAGTCCTGTAACACACAGTATAATAAGTACAGCGGCTATCATATCGGCAGCAAGGCGTCCTGCAGTTCCGAATAACTCGCCACTATGCATCATCCATACCGCACGGAACAGCGAAACTTCAGCTTTATAGCCCTCGGGAGCTTTCAGCCGGATTTTTCGGAAGCTGGTGTATGGAGCTACAGAAAGATATAGGCACGAGCGTCCGGCAACGGCCAGAGTGTCCTTATGACAAGCGATATCCGACAGCATTTCGTCTTCCTCTTTTGGCAGACGTACACTTTTCCATCCACCGTCCTCGGGCGCCAGCCGATATAACCCCAGGGCAGAGACTGCAAACAACTCTCCGTCTGCAGTGTGAGCGATACTCCTTATTTGCCGGTAATCGGCGCCGGCAGGTAATCCATCGTTAAAGTCGGTAATAGACGCCGCCATACTGTCGGTACACCAGACGCCGCCAGCACCGTATATAAGAACCCGTGGGACAGAATCGGCACCGGCATATGGTACAGTGCCGCGAAGCAATCCCCCGTTCCAGCGGGTATACCGGTAGCGCTCGGGCAGCCACTTACGCCCGACATCAATATCTGACACAGACGCTCTATGATTCAGGACAATGCCTGACATGCAAAACATCAGCATGAAGAAGCAGAATACCACTCCAAGCCATTTATGATGTTTTTTCCATGTGGATTTTTTCATTGCTGTTCCCTGTATCTGTCTTTCCTGCGTGCGCCCGCGTACCACAGATATATTGCGAGGACAATAAAAGCGACAAGTATGGCACTCATTTCGGCTTTATGGTTCATCGGCGCAATCCAGATTTCATTAAAGAAGTCCATTCGACCCATTATCTCTACCGGAGTCCAGAATACTACGACCGTGGCAATCGCCATTCTGATATTGGCACCCCAGCCGGGTATGCGCAGTTGCTTGGCAAATATGAAGAAAGAGCCGATGAAACAGCCGAGTCCGACCATAAACGTAACCGGATGACGGTCACCGAGAAACACATCGTCATAACAGAACATGAGCAACAGATATGAAGCCCACAGAATCATCATAAGTTCCATGAATGTAACGATGCTTGCATGACGTGTCATGGGACGAGCGGCTATCACGGCCTTTCGCCCCCTGAAAAGCAGCCTTTGCCACCAGTTGATAAAGTTGCAGCCGTTTCGTGTACTGAACAGATACATCAGCATTACCATCATCCAGAAACCGAACGTAGCCGGCAGAATGAGATATTCGGGACGGGTGACAACCTCACCTGTTACCGGATCAAACAAAGGCTGCGTACCGAAGCGGCTTGCAAAGTACATGAACAGGAATTCGACCCAGCCGGTCCAGAACAACAGGCCGCCGAATAGCCCCCACAGTGTCTGCCTTGTATCGCCGTCGGCGAAAACGCCGGCAATAACCATTATCATGCCCGCGGCACCCAGTGCGAATGCCGCATAATGAAGTGCGGCCTCGGTCATGGTATGTTCCATGACAATCATCAGTGCGTGCCCCAGAGGCATCGTAAACAGCACCAGAAGGAACGAGGCAATAGATTTCCACCAGTATCTTTCCGTTTTCATATCCAGAATAGTAAATTTATTATTAAGAATCAGACAGCGTGTGCGAATTGTAAACACACCTCAAATTTCAAGAGCCAGCCCTACCATAAAATTCGCACCGACGGTAAGAGGACAGTTCAGATAGTAATATTTCGGTTTATAGTCAAAGAGGTTGTCCACGGCAAGCGACACCCTTATATGTTTCGACAGATTGTGCACCATCGAGAATTTCCAGATGGTGTAAGCCGGATAATTTACATCCACTGTACCCTCGCTTATGTCATAATAATTGCGGTATTCGACATTGCGGACTCCGGAGAGCACACGCCCGCTCAAAATCATATTCAGTGCATAGGCCCTTGAGAATCGTCTCTCCCAGCCTATGCGCGCCGTTACCGAATGCCGCCGTGCCGGAATATACTGATTGGCTATCGTATGGCCGTCACGGTCAGAGGGAGAATGTTCCTCGGTCAAGGCATAAACGATGCGGGCCGACAGACCGTTGGACCATCTGGCATTTAGGTTTACCTCGCCGCCCCATACC
Source organism: uncultured Bacteroides sp. (assembly GCA_964514475.1). Lineage (GTDB taxonomy): Bacteria > Bacteroidota > Bacteroidia > Bacteroidales > Muribaculaceae > CAG-873. The sequence goes on along the minus strand of CAZETN010000028.1, from coordinate 7,745 downwards.
GCGTAGCTCTTAAGATTCGCATAGTCCAGATAGAGTTGCGTGGCATCGTCGGGCCGATAGTACGGCAGCCCTGTCGTTATCTTGTTGTGGATATTGTTATAGTATGCCGAGACGGTTGCCGAATAGCTGCCGCGGACGTACTCTGCCGACAAGGTAAGATTATGGCTTTCCTCAGGTTTGAGATTCGGATTTCCATTAACGATCCATATACCTGCCATATCGAACTGATAATACTTCTCTTTCATCGATGGCGCCCTGAACCCCATGCCGTATCCGGCCTTGAGTGTGAGGTTGCGCCGCGCCCGGAAACGCGCATTGACTTTCGGTGTCAGCCTTGACTCACTGCAGTCCGAAAAGTAGTCATAGCGCAAGGCCCCGACCACCTCCCACCGGTCATTTATAATCCAGTCATATTGCCCGAATACATCGAAAGAGTTCTGCGAATGTTCCGGATCGGCCAGTTTGGTGTTTCGCATATAGTCGTGCATATAGTCAATGCCGGCCAATAGTGTGGTTCCGTCACCGAATGTATGGGTATAGAGCCCTCGTACCGAATTCTGAACGTTGCTGTAGTCCCTGACGTCGAGTCCGGGTATACGGTGATAGACCGACTTGTCATACTGGTCGAAAGCATATGCCACTTCCATCCTGTTCATGTCCGACACAAGCCATTCGGCACGCAATCCTCCCGTATAGTCGCGATAGCGTTCGGGCGAATCCGTACTCTTGGGCAGTTCTCGGAAATAAAACCCGGCACGAGCCGACAATGACATATTTTCGGCCGGAGTGACCGTAATTCGGTCGCGCACATTCCATATCCGGCTACCATAAATCGTAGACACCACTCTGGTTATAGGGTCGGGCGCGCTATGCACGTCATAATTGTCGACCGATGACCTGTATGCAGCCAGCTCATTACTGATATAACGGCCTTTTGCGCTGACCGCCAGGTTGTACCGTTGCTCGTTATGACGGGCCAGCCGGGCCGAGGCCGACATTCGCCACGGCACCGATGCTTTTCGGGTTATTATATTTACTACGCCGCCCCCGGCGCTGCTTCCGTAAAGGGCCGATGACGCTCCTTTAACAATCTCTATATGGTCGACATCAGTCATATCAATGCGGCTGAAATCCACGTCGTCCATTGTTTCGCCCGCAAGTCGCTCTCCGTCTACGAGGAACAATACCGACTGTCCCCCCAGACCATTGAAATTGAGATGCGTCTGCTGATTCATGGCATACGAAAACTCTATACCCGGCAACTCCTGCCGCAGAAGGTCCTCGATATCCGAAGCATCGCACATCGCTATGTCACGGGCGCTAATCAGACGTGTCTGCACCGGTGTCTCCTTAAGCGCTCTCGGGGCACGCGTCGCTGTCACCACTATTTCGCTCAGATCTATATCAGGCACTGACTGTTCAATCGAATCAATCGGCTCGGCGCTACCGCCATCGCGGGCAGCGGCTCCTGACGGACACGCCATAAACATAACCGCCATAGGCACCGCGGCCGCTGTTCGTCTTTTCAAAGTCATAACGGATACATATAATTGATGGTAAGACAACATTTTGTACCGGTGGCACTCTGATAATTCTCAAGTTGCAGAGCCGCCAGCGAGCCGTCAGCAAGACGGAGAACAAATACATTGTCGCTGTGTGTGAATGCAGGCGGCATGGGAGGTATGGCGATTTCAAGCCATGACGAAAGGCAACTGTTGATTTCGATACCCTGATTTCCGATCAGCCCGAGGAGCATCCGGTCCTGTATCGTCCATACGTCTTTCTTGTTCCATTCATCCCTGACAAACTTCAGGGTTTCTGTCCATGCTGTGCCGTCCGGAAGCTGGTCAAGCGAATGATATTCGGTGCGGGCAACCTCGCCACCGTTGGTCCTGACATTGTTCCTGTGTACGGCAATCGACCAGTTCTCCGGCTCCTGCTGCGCGGCCGTCGGATAAAAATCCCGATATTCGTTCTTTGAAATTCCTTCTCCGAAAACATCATACCAGTATGTATAAATTCCCGGGGCATTGCTATCTGACAAAGCGTTTCCGGTGTTCTCCAGCGGAATTTCGAAGTGTTTCCATAACGATGACGGATTGAATGTCGGGTCGGCGGCGGTAGCCTCGTTCACCTCCTGCAGGTCTATATAATGCCAGGCCGACCAATCCGACGCATTGACATAAATCTGACCGACCATGGTAACGGTCTTTTCCTCGGGAGGATTATCATAGACATTTTCAAATATACCGCTGCACGATGACAATCCGAAAAGGATTGCCATCCCTGCAGGCAGTATGCGGATATCGCAGTGTTTCACCGTAACCTTCATTGTCCGTTTACTTTCTTACCCTCGAAGGTCGCAGTCAAGGGAAACGGCATAGCTCCGAGCTTGAACGGATTGGTGACCTTTATGCCATCGCCGGCAACCTCGATACGGATGATACTTCCGTCACCGAGGGTGTAATCGGAGTCCATTGAAGTAGTACCCTGGGCGGTCACGCAAGTAAAGTGCTGCTGCAGACCGTCCTTGCTGTATTCAAGGACAAAGGCGTTTTCTTCCTCGACATATGGTATATCGCTGATGGTGAGTGTTCCGAGGGTGAGGTTACCCATCAGCGTATTGGGGATGTCATACCTGGGATATGTGAAGTTTATGGTGCCGTCACTATTGGCGGTAATCACGGGATTAATGACCACCGAATATGTTGCGAGAGTACCTACAGCCAGCTGATTGGTGCCGTTGTACTCGCCGGCAAGCAATTCGGCCGGAGATTGTTCGGCGGACCCGTCACTGAATGTCATTTCATTGATGTCCGCGACATTGAATGTCTGCGTAGAACCGTCCTTAAGTGATATATGCATCTGCGGCTGCTGCGCGATTGCCGACATGGAGATGGAGAGTGCAATGACGAAGATGTAATTTTTTATCATAACTTTTGTATTGTTTTTTTGCTGTTTATTTTACTATTTTGATTGCCCGGTCAGCGGCACTGACAATGTAGACTCCCGGGACAAGCGCTTCGAGCGATACCGAATTCATGCCAATTGCGACTGGCTGTCCCGAAAGGCTGAACACACGTATCTCGTGACCCTCGCAGGTAAAGATTCCGTTACGGTAATCGTATGTCACGGCTTGCGCCAACGCTCCTTTCTCCGTATAGGCGCTCTCGACAAACGTAAACGACTTTACCTCATCGATTGAATAAGTATCTTCAATACTCATGCTTTTTATCGTCACTGTATTTTCCGAATAAGTGACCACCGGCTTGTCGTCGAGCACATAAGTGGCGGATGCGTTTTCGCCCAGGGTTACCTTAAGCGCGTAAGTCCCGGCATGGGCCACTGCTCCGGCCATTATGGCAGCGAACAGAATTAAAGTTTTCTTCATAGCGTGTAACTTTTGGTTTATTTTTCCGGTTGCAAAGTTAGCCCTATCCACAAACCGCCACAATACCTAAAAATGTGAGTTTTACGCAGTTGTGTACCAATACTCGTAAAGACATCCCGACCTCCTGCTTTTAGGGTATCGCAGCATTGTTCAGCCACCCAAAAGCGCCTCCATTTGCATCACGGATACCGTATTCCGGGGGTGATACATCCAGGCACCTCCGGATACCGCCCCATAATAAATTCACTATTTTTAGGTATGGCAGGGATTATTATAAGATATTAACTTTGCGTAGGAACTATTGACATAACAAAATGATAATAAACCAGGCATCATACACCCGCGACGACAGGATGCGAGACATAATCAATGACAACAGCTTGCTGCTCACCGTAATCAACCGTTTCTCGATAGCCCTCGGCTTCGGTGACAAAACCGTTGCGGATGTCTGCAATGAGAACAATGTCGACGTTGACACCTTTCTGGCCGTAATAAACCTGATAAGCGGAAACGAGTGGTCAAGGTACAAAATCATGCCCGCACCACTGATAGGCTATCTGCGCAAGTCACACCAATACATTCTTGAACATGCACTGCCGACAATCAAAAAAACTCTTATCGAAGGCATACAGCAGACAAACACATCCGATATGGCGATGATAATCCTGAAGTTTTATGACGGCTATATGCAGGAAGTGCGTAAACACATGGAATATGAGGACAATGTGGTTTTTTCGTATGTGGAAAATCTGATTGAAGGGCAAATCACCGATAAGTTCAGCATCACGGACTTCTCTTCAAGGCACGAGCACATGTCCGGCAGTCTTGACGAACTGAAAGAACTGTTCATATACCAGTACAATCAGAAAGACAACGATTTGATAAGTATAGCGCTGTTCCACATAATCATGTGCGGCAACGACCTGATGTCGCATTGCCAGATCGAGAACCAGTTGCTTTTTCCTTCGGTGATAGAACTTGAAAACAGCCTGAAGCATCAGGCATCCAGACACACAAGGAGGCAGTCCGCCGATAATCCGAGGACACTGACCAATACACTTACCGCCCGCGAAAAGCAGGTTATCGTAGAAGTCGCTCACGGGCTGTGCAACAAAGAAATCGCTGATAAATTAAATCTTTCGTTCCATACCATCACCACATACCGAAAAAATATCAGTTCCAAACTGAACATTCACTCCACTGCAGGACTTGTAATATTTGCCATACTGCATCATCTGATTGAAATAGGCGACGCCAAGTTGCCTAACTGACAGATGGTGCACGCCGGCATATGTAAGATGAAGGAATTTGGTTTACAGGTATTTTGAAAGTATAATTATAATGAGGTGGTTTAGTGTCTGAGTATAAGGATTCAGCGAGCTGAACGACTGACCGAAAACGCTAAAAGCGCTCATAGAGCTTCAAAATAACACATGTATATGGATTTACTTGGTTAAAACCAATTTCTGAAACTTACTTACCTTTTAACCTGCAAATACATACGATATGACTCTTTCTGTATTTCAGCAAATGCTTGTCTGTGCCGGAGGCTTGGGTGTCGCATCACTGCTCGGGTCCACAATAGGGCTTGTCGTGCGGAAAATTCCCCACCGATGGAACGACATCTTTCTTGGGTTTTGCGCGGGAATGATGCTCACTGCGTCCCTGATATGCCTGATAATTCCGGCCGTCGAAATGGCCGGGCGCAGCGGGTGGTGGCAGCCACTGGCCGGCGTGGCTATGGGCGTATTACTGGTAGCCGTGCTTGACCGTGTCACACCGCATCTGCACCATCTTACCGGCCTTGACCCTGAGATAAGAAACGAAGAGCCACACCACTCGAATATCCGAAGCATTGACCGCGTACTGCTGTTCGTCACTGCCGTCGCAATTCACAAATTTCCCGAGGGTCTCGCTACCGGTATCGTTTTCGACGGCAACGACATCGGCAATGCATATACCGTGGCAATAACGATTGCCCTGCAGAACATACCCGAAGGTATGGTTGTAGTGACTCCGTTGCTGATGATAGGCGTCAGTTATATCAGGGTCATAGGCGTAAGTATGGCTGTGGCCGCCATGGAAATCGCCGGCGTACTTTTCGGCTACTTCATCGGTGAGCTATCTTCGGTATTCCTGCCTGTAATGACAGCCATAGCAGGCGGCGCTATGCTGTATGTGATAAGCGACGAAATGATACCAGAAACGCACAGCCACGGCTTTGAAAAACACGCGACATATGCCCTTGTAGCCGGCGTGATGTGCATGCTTTATATACAGATGCTGGTTTAAGCGGGCGCCAGTCACAGGATACGTTGATATACGGCATCGTCGAGGTACCGGCCGAATTTATAGCCTGCATCACGGATTGTGCCGGTAAGTACAAGCCCGGCACGACGCACCATGCGCTCGCAGGCTTCGTTGCCCGCCGTAATCATGGCCACAACGGTGTGGCACCCGCGGCTGCGGCAATCCTCTATAGTACGGGCGAGCAGCCGTGTGCCGGTACCGCGGCCCACACTGTCCTTGTCCAGATATTCGGTAAGTTCCCAGGTTCGGTGATATACAGGGTCGGGATGGTAAAGATGTGCATAACAATAGCCCGTTACCCTGTCGTTTTCGTCAGTCTCAACCCAGAACGGAAATCCGCCTGCGATCACTGGCTCCAGTTTACGGCGCATTTCCGCCGCGCCAAGTTCTTGTTCCGAAAATATCACATCACTCGTACGTACATAATGATTAAAAATATATGCCATATCAGCGGCATCATCCAATCGTCCTTCTCTCATAATACTCGTTTTTGGTTCCAAAATTACGAAATTTCAGTGAAACACATGACATCGTCGGGCAGTGTAAGGCAACAGCACGGTCGCTCGGATTGCGACACAAAAAACAGCGCCCCGAAAGCTTCAGTACAGAACCGAAACTAATGGAGCGCTGTAATGTCAAGGTGTACGGAGCGTGCTCATCGAAGCGACGAACCGGTCAGCGGCGCGCCGGCATCGGACGGGCATCGGCAGTGAGCTTAAGCTCGGTGCCGTTCGAAAGCTCGACTTCATATCCACCACGTTTCCGCGATATTTCCACAATGGTCTGGCCGAAGAAGTTAGTGGAGACATATTTTGATATGGCTACCGGGACGATTGCCGCCGGCACGGCCTTGCCCCGGGGTGCCTTGACCTCTTTCCAATCGCCGTTTTCGCGGAAATCGATTTCGGCGCCGCTGATCAGGTCCACCTCGTACTCGTCACCTCGGCGCCCCCGGTCTTTCTCGGCTTTACTAACCTCGTCACCGGGGAAATATTTTTTGATGAATGTCTGGGCTGCCGCCGGCAATGCGCTCTTCTGAATCGGAGTCCCGGCGTAGACATTTGCCTGCATTGCCCCCGCGGCTATAAGCAATGCGCTAAGAATTTTTTTCATCGTTGTTTGTGTTATTCTGTTTGAAAATATTGAACAGGTTGTTGAATTCCTCGACGTACTTGCGCCCGACGGGGATTGTGCGGTCCGAATTGCGCAAGTAAATCTTACGGTTCGAAAACTTTTCAATCGCATTAAGCGAGACTATGTACGACCTGTGTACCCGGATAAACATATCGGGGGGCAGCATCGTCATTGTCTCCTTCATTGTTATCTGCGACAGAACCATTGACATCCCGCGTCGGTAAACCTTCACATAATTGTCCATGGCCTCGATGAATGTTATGTCATCGACGTCCACCACTACATTCTTATGCTCCACCTTAAACATTATCGTGTTGCGGTGTGCCATAGCCTCTCCGTTTCCGAGCCAGCGCTTTGCTTTTTCCAAAGCCTGCACGAAGCGTGGATAAAAAACCGGTTTGTGGAGAAAATCGACAGCGTCGGCATTGAATCCTTCGAGCGCATACTGCGAATATGCCGTAGTGAATATCAGACAGGTACCGGGCGGCAGCTCGCGGGCAAGAGCCATGCCGTTGTGCGAGTTCATCTCTATATCCATGAACACAATGTCAGGCCGAATGGCTCTTACGCGCTCCATACCTGCGACCGGAGATGTAAATACCTCAAGCGAGATATCGCCGTACCTGCGGCAATACTCCCTGATTATGCTCAGAGCTATCGGTTCGTCATCTATGGCTATACACTTGATCATGACTTAAGTCGATTACGAGTTTTACTGAAAATTGTTCGTTTTGCCTATCCACATCCAGCCTGTGAGCGCGGGGATAGAGCAGTTCAAGCCGCTTGCGGCAATTCTCCAGGCCCATGTGCTCGCCGATGCGCCTGACCGGGAATATGCGGTTGCGGGTAGCGAATTCCATTTTGCCGCCGCATTCTCTCAACGATATTTCGATACGGCTTTTTTCGACAG
>CAZETN010000027.1:0-10770 GCA_964514475.1 uncultured Bacteroides sp. | reverse complement strand
GAGGTCGGCCCCGTTTTCTTTGCAGATAAGGCGGAACGAGGCGTCGGTGACATCCTCCATCGGGGCCAGCATCAGCGGTCTGGCTCCCAGGTCTATCTTGCCGATTTTCATTGCGGACAGTTTGCTCCGTTACAGAGCGCGGGCTATTGCGGCACCGAGTTTCGACGGGTCGGCCACGCGCTCCACCAGTTCGCCCTGACGGTTGAAGACAAACGATACCGGGTTGCCGTGTATCGGGTCGACATTATATGCCACCAGTACGCGGTTGTCGTCGGTGGCGGGAGCATATACCGCTATCCACGGCATGTTTCTGGCCGAGCGGCGCCAGGAGTGTTCGTCGGGATCGTATGCTATCTGGTATATTTCGAGTCCCTGGCCCTTGAACTGCTCGTACACCGAGTTGAGGGCTACGGTGTTTGCCTGGGAGTTGTCTCCGTCGTAACGGGTGAAGTTGAGTACGGTGACACCACCACGGTCAGCCAGCTGGTTGAAGTCGTGCAGTTTGCCCTGAGCGTCGTGATACCTGATTTCAACCTTTGGACGTGACGACAGTTCGGCCTCCATGCGCACCTGTGTGCCGGTGTGGCCCATGGCGCGACGCGCCTCGGTCCAGCGGGCCTTGAGCTCGGCGGCGCGGGGGTCGGACGGCCGCAGGCGGTCGTAGTTGTTCGCGGCGTTGGCCAGTACGCGCAGGTCGGCTTTGTCGCTGAGGTTGTAGACAGGCTTGTCGCCGATGTACTTGCCTACTATGTAATATGACGTCAGGCAGGTGGTGTCGTGGTTGACCATCAGGCTGAGCTCGCGTTTGAGGTCCGGGTCGGCGAGCGCGGTCGCGGCTCCCTTGCTGTCGACAGCGGCGGCAATCAGCGAGTCGGCACGCACAAAAGCTGCGGCGGCCGCATTGCCTGTTATTTTATAGCCGCGGTCAAAAGCGGCGCTTTTGGCGCTGACAGTGACGGTCTCGGCTGAGTCGACCGGAAAATAGATGCAGCGCTGTCCGAGGCGCAGCCGATATACCGACGGGTTTGCCGCGGCTTCCTCGGCCTTATATTCGAATTTTCCGTCGGTGAGCGCTATGGTGTCGACCGGCTGCCAGTTGTTGTATACCGACTCTTCGACGTAAAGGGTGTCATCAGCGGTGGCACCGTCCACGTTGCCTTCGACAGTCCAGCCTTTGTTCTGTGAGCACGATGTGGCCAGTGCCGCGGCGGCGGTGATTGCGGCGGCTGATTTAAGACAGATTTTCATTTTAAGGCGATTTGCGATTAGTAATTGGCCGCATATGAGGCCTGCAGGGTTATAACAGCATTTGGCCTATATGAACGACAGTGGTTTGATGTTCAGTCGGTCATTTCCTTGGCAATGGCGTCGGCGATGGCACGCATCCGCTCGTCGGGCAGTGTCAGTTTGGGCTTGCGGAAGTCCATGTCGGCCTCGCTGTTAAGGGGTACGAGATGGATATGCGTGTGGGGGACCTCAAGGCCGATGACGGCCACACCGACGCGCTTGCAGGGTACAGCCTTCTCCAGGGCTTTTGCCACGCGGCGCGCGAAAGCGGTCAGACCCATATAGGTGGCCTCGTCGAGGTTGAATATATAGCTCTCCTCCTTTTTGGGGATTACGAGCACATGGCCGGGAGCTACGGGATTGATGTCGAGGAAGGCGAAATAGTTTTCGTCCTCGGCTACTTTGTACGAGGGGATTTCGCCGGCGGCGATGCGTGAGAATATTGTAGCCATGGATTTTGTCAGATTGCTATTTCTACGATTTCGAATTTCATCAGGCCCGAAGGTACGCGGATTTCCACTATGTCACCCTTTTTATGTCCCAGCAGGCCCTGGGCAATGGGTGTCGACGAGGCGATTTTCTTTTCTTTGAGGTTGGCCTCCGAGTCGGCAACGATGGTGTACTCCATCTGCATGCCGTTGGTGATATTCTTTATGGTTACGCGGTTAAGTATCTGAACCTCATCGGTGTTGAGTTTCTTTTCGTCTATGATGCGTGCGTTTGCCACAAGGTCCTTGAGCTGCGATATTTTCATCTCCAGCATTCCCTGAGCCTCTTTGGCTGCATCGTATTCCGAGTTTTCCGACAGGTCGCCCTTGTCGCGGGCCTCGGCTATGGCTGCCGAGATTTCGGGCCGTTTTACGGATTCGAGGTAGGCTATCTCCTCCATTTTCTTTTGGTAGCCTTCTTTTGTCATGTAAGTTATTGCCATGATATTTAGAGATTTAGCAGAATTATTAATAAAAATGATGCGCCGGCACTTAAGTTCCGGACACATAAAAATTAAGAGACTCGGCCCATTTGTATTGGGCGAGACTCAAAAACACAGTGTATTCTTCGGTTGCAAAGTTAGCGACTTTGGCGTCCCAAGCACTATTACTCCGGTTAAATATTGTTAATTCTCAATCCCGGAGTTTTTATGCTCATTCTATAATATAAAACGACGTCGTGGCGGTATTAGTGCGTTTGCAGGCGGAAATCCCTGCATATTCCGAGGTCTGTGGTTAAATCAGCCATGAGACCGCACACGGGCTGCTAAAAAGGCGGCCGAGGGCGTATTGTCGCTAATATGTTTGTAATCCGTAAATTGCACGGCTCTTTAATTATGAATGTCTGTAAATTTAATTCAACCGACGAGTTGTATATAATTCTTATTGTTTTCGCGGAAAATTGTTAACTTTGCCGTATGATAAACGAACGACCTTCCATATCGGTAGTCATACCGGTCCGCAACCGGCCAGCGCTGGTTGTAGGCACCTTGCGCTCTGTGATGGCCCAGACGCTGCAGCCCCGTGCCGTGATAGTTGTCGACAATGGTTCGGACGACGACACCGCCGAAGCGGTCAGGCTGGCATTCCGCAACTGGCGTACCCCCGGAGACCAGCCGGTGCCTGAGCTGAAACTTGTCAGCGAGCCTGTTCCCGGACCCTCGGTCGCGCGTAACCGCGGTCTGGCCGAGGTCGATACGGAGTGGACAATGTTTTTTGACTCTGACGACGAGATGCTGCCCCGTCACATCGAGCGTGCGATGGCCGTGGCCGAGCAAAATCCTGACGCCGAAGTTGTGGGATGGTATGTCACCCATGTCGACCAGGAGGGCCGCAGCAGCCTCAAGCCGTTTTACAGCGCCGACTCGCAGTATCACAACCTTTTTCACGCTTCGATGGCCACACAGCGCTATATGGCGCGCACCGAATTGTTTCGCCGCGTAGGGGGCTGGGATGACAGTCTGAATATATGGGAGGACATCGAAATCGGAGCGCGCCTGATAGCCCAGGCTCCGCTTATTGTCAAGATTGCAGGCCTCCCTACGGTGGTGGTACGCACAAACGCCGAGTCGGTGACGGGGCCGAATTACGGTTCACGTTTCGACCTTTATGAGGCCACACTTGAGGCTATAGCGCGCACTCTGCCTCGGCGCAAACGGCACTGGGTGGCGATGAAAAGCGCCATACTTGCCGCCGATCTGGCCCGTGAGAATGATTTACGCTATGCAGATGTGCTCCGGCATGTCCTTGCCGGTACGCCGGGCCTGTACCACAGGCTGGTACTGCGTCTGGTGTTCCTTTACCGCAGACACGGCGGCCGGGGCGCCGCACGTCTGATGCGCCCGTTTGTCTGATGTCGGCCCAAGCACCGGTGTCTTCCGCCCCGTCGCTGCAGATTGTCATCGCCACCTGTGGTGCGGATGGTCTGCACCGTACGGCAGCCATGCACTTGCCCCGGCTGCCGCGCGTGGCATGGCTTGTCGAGTGTCAGACTGCCGGAGGCGCAGGGCTCGTAATACCCCAGGTACTGAGGCGTCCCGATGTCGAGGTGCGTTTCAATGCTACGCGCGGTCTGTCGGCGAACCGCAACATGATGCTGCGCGACGCGACAGCGCCGTATGTGATGATTGCCGACGACGACCTTGAGTTCAGTTCCGACGGTATAGTGCGGCTGCTGGAGACGATGGACGCAAATCCCGGCATAAGCCTGTTCTGTTTTCGCCACGATGGCCCCGGACGCCGGCGTTATCCCGCCGCCGAAAAGGAGTTGCGTGCATACGCCTTGCGCCGGCACTATCCCTGTTCGTTCGAGATAGCCCTGCGTGTGAATGATGTCCGCGACAAAAAACTCGAATTCAACGAACTGGCCGGAATAGGGGCGCCGTATCTGTGTGCCGGCGAGGAGGACCTCTTTGTGTTCGGTCTGCTGAAGTCGGGACTGCGCGGCCGGTTCTATCCCTTTACTGTGACCACACACCGCGGGCTTACCACAAACGACCGTAATGACAGCCCCGCGATGTGGCGTACCCGCGGCGCCGTATTGCGCAAACTGCACCCGCTGACGTGGCCGTTGCGTGTTATCCGGCATCCCCGTCACCTGTTGCATATGATGCAAGGCGTGGTCTATGCCTGTCGCCTATGATGTGCTGAAGCAGAAACAGAGCCGTAATTTGTCACGCGTGATCTCAGGGTATATCCTTGGCGGCGCTGTTATTGGGCCGGTTGCTGGTTGCGGATTGCCGAAAGTCGGGCGTGCATCTCATTTGCGGCCCGTCGCCCGTCGCCCATGGCGAGAATGACAGTGGCGCCTCCGCGTACTATGTCGCCTCCGGCGTAGATGGTGTCGATGGAGCTGCGCAGAGTGTCGTCGACGGCGATTGTTCCGCGGTCGGTGACTTCGATGCCTTCGATACTGTTGGGGATGAGTGGGTTGGGCGATACTCCCACGCTTACTATCACTTCGTCGACGGGCACAACCACACGGCCATCGTCGCCCTCGACGGGCACCGGACGGCGTCGTCCGCTGGCGTCCGGCTCGCCCAGTGTCATGCGACGCAGAACCATTACTGTCACCTCGCCTTTTTCGTTGCCAATGTATTCCTCGGGGTTATGCAGAGTCATAAACTCCACGCCCTCCTGTTTCGCGTGGTGGATTTCCTCGAGCCGTGCAGGCATCTCCGCCTCGCTGCGGCGATATACTATCATGGCCTTTTCGGCGCCGTTGCGCAAGGCGGTGCGTACCGAGTCCATTGCTGTATTGCCGCCGCCGATTACGGCCACGCGGCGCCCGTGGCGTACGGGTGTGGCGTAACCTTCGCGTCCGGCGCCCATAAGGTTTATGCGGGTGAGATATTCGTTCGACGACATCACGCCGATAAGGTTTTCGCCCGGAATGCCCATGAAGCGCGGTAGTCCGGCTCCCGAAGCCACGAAGATGCCTCTGTAGCCCTCGGCCAGCAAATCCTCGTAGCTGAGAGTCTTGCCCACGATGACATCGCGCACGAAGCTGACCCCCGCGCGGCGCATGGCGTCGATTTCGCGGTCGACTACTTTGTTGGGCAGTCTGAATTCGGGGATGCCGTATTTGAGCACGCCGCCGATTTCGTGCAATGCCTCGTATGCGGTGACATCATAGCCGAACGAGGCCATGGTGCCCGCGAAAGACAGGCCGGCCGGACCCGAACCGGCCACAGCAATCCTTATGCCGTTCTTTTTTACGGTTTCCGTAGTCTCGTCGCCGGTACCGCCGTCTGCGGCAAAGCGCTCGAGCCAGCCTATGGCTACGGCCGGCTTCTTCATCTTTACGTACAGGCATTTGCTCTCGCACTGCCGTTCCTGCGGGCATACTCGTCCGCATACGGCCGGCAGTGTGCTTGTCATGCGCAGCACGCGTGCTGCTTCGGCCGTGCGTCCGCGCTGTATGTTCTTGACAAATGCCGGAATGTTGATGCTTACAGGGCATCCCTGCATGCAGCCGGGGTCGGGACAGTCGAGACAGCGTGTCGCCTCGGCGACAGCCTGTTCGGGTGTAAGACCCTGTTGCACTTCGTCGTTGCAGGTGATACGGTATGCCGGGTCGAGTTCAGGCATTTGTGTGCGCGGAATGGCGGTGCGCTCGCGGGCGCTCATGGCATCGCGCAGCGACACGCGCCACTGCGCGTCGCGGCTTGTGATATCTTGGTTCATTGTTTTTTTTTCTGACGTTTGGGCCGGAATGGAGCGCACTGTGCCGCCGCGGGCCGCGCACCGTACGCACCTCCGGCAAAGAGTCGGTTGGTAATCAGTTATAGGCGCGGAGGCGTTTCAGCATTTCGTCGAAGTCGACCTTATGCGCGTCGAATTCGGGGCCGTCGACGCATACAAAGCGGGTTTTGCCCCCCACGGTGACGCGGCAGGCCCCGCACATGCCGGTGCCGTCGACCATGATGGTGTTGAGCGAGCATACCGTGGGTATGTCGTACTTCTTTGTCAGCAGCGACACGAATTTCATCATTATTGCGGGGCCTATCGTTACGGCCATGTCTACTTTCTCGCGGTTTATCACTGCTTCCACGCCTTCGGTTACGAGTCCTTTGTTGCCGTACGAGCCGTCGTCGGTCATTATTATCACCTCGTCGCTGTACTTGCGCACTTCGTCTTCCAGGATGATGAGGTCCCTGGTGCGGGCGGCCAGTACGCTGATTACGCGGTTGCCGGCTTCCTTGAGGGCCTTGACTATCGGCAGCAGGGGGGCAACCCCTACGCCGCCTCCCGCGCATACCACTGTACCGAAATCGGCGATGTGGGTGGCGTGCCCCAGCGGGCCGACGACGTCCGTGAAGCTTTCGCCGACCTCAAGGCCGCATATCGCGGTGGTGCTGGCTCCCACGGCCTGTACCACAAGTGTTATGGTGCCCCGTGCGGTATCGGCGTCGGCTATGGTAAGCGGAATGCGCTCTCCTTTTTCGCCGCAACGCACTATTACAAAGTGGCCGGCCCGGCGCGACTTCGCTATCAGCGGAGCCTCGACGGTGAGGCGCACAACTTTTTCGCTGTAATATTCTTTGTCAACTATGTCAAACATATAATGTGAATGATTGGAAAAAGGCGGTGTCAGTAGCTGTACACCGGGATTTTGTTCATCAGGTACTTGCGCAGGTCGCCCCAGGGTACGTACAGGCGCGTGTCGTTGGGGAGTACGGGTATGGGCTGTTCGTTCAGGTCGACCCTGCAGTATATGCGCCCGCTTTTGCGCTCCCTGAACAATATAAGCTGAAGGTTGGCCGCCATGGGCACAACCTGCCAGTCGCGCCAGTGGGACGCCACGGTGTCGAAGTAGTTGGTAAGATAGAAGCACCCGGGCAGCCGCATAAGCGATACAAGGGGCATCACGGTCTCGGCATGCCCGAACCGCAGGTCGACAACAGCGGGATTGTCGCCGGCAAGAGCCTGTTCGGCTTTGTTTACAATGTCAAGAAGCAGAGGGCCCGCTATGTCCGACGGTACCGAGCCGTTCTGCACCGTGGTGGAGGTGCGCTGCAGATACTGGCGCAGGTTGAAGCAGCTCCACAGGGCATTGGCCTCGGAGGCATTGAAATATTTGTCCATCGCGGACGACAGCTGCATGGCCTGACAGCCGGCAACCACATAATACTCGGTGATGGCCAGTTCGCGGGCCTTTGCCGTGTCGCCGAACGGAAAGTCGCGCCCCAGCACGCGGATAATGGCTGTGAGAGGGCAGAACTGGTCGAAATATTCGTCGTAGGCGCCTTTCCAGTGACCGGCATTGCGCCAGTCAAGGTATTCGCTTCCGTCGAAGGGCCTCATCAGGCCGCTGTTCATGCGTCCTGTCGATGTCAGGATTTCGAGCTTGTTGTTGAGTCTGTCAAGCTGGTGAACGAAACTGAACATCGACATCATTGCGCGTGGCGAATATGACGAAATCGCGTTTACTGTCCCGTCGGTAAACAGTTCGGGAAAGTTTGCGAACATACGGCTGGCTATGGCGCGCTGTTCGCTCTGTCCCAGCGAGTCAAGCGCGCCCCAGCGGTTTGTGCTCAGCTCGATGATGCGGTCGCACAGTCCCAGCAGTTCGTTGCCGAGCGGAGTTATTGTGCCGGCCTCGCGGGCCTGCAGCAGCGCGTCGCGCATCTTCAGCGTATTGGCGGCTGAAGCCGGATAGCGTGACCCGTGACGGCCCACATGGCTGAGATATACGGCAACCAGGCTGTCGGGAGTCTGCGGCGACTTAATCTCGCGGGGGTATGGCGTCAGCGAGCCTTCGCACTGCGTCATGCTGTAAACGGTAGCCGAGGGGTCCGCCGCGCGTGCCTGCGACAGAATGGCCGACACGGCAACCGCTACAGCCAGTATTCTGAACTTTAAGATTGTCTTGAACTGAAACATTGCTATTTGCGGCTATGTTATTATCTTTGTATAAATTTACGTGTAAAAGTACAAAAATATGAGTAAACTGCAAAAGAAAAACAACGGCACGCCCGGCAGTGTTCGCCCCGTGCCGGACTGCGAAGGCGCCATAAGACATTATGAGGCGGGGCGCGCGTTGTGGCAGCAGGGCGACCGCGCGGGTGCCATAACCGAGTTCAACACTTCGGTATCCCTGGATCCGGCTTCGCCGGCTGTTGCGGCACTTGATATGATCAACGGCATAATGGATTACTACAACAAGGACCTGTATAACCCGTGACGTGCCGTCGTCTCCGCGTGCGAAATGCGGGCGCGATTTCATGCGCATCGTCCGGCGTCGGCGCAGGCGCAAAAAAAATTATCCGTCATCACGACGAATAATCTTCTTACCTTAAATCTAATACCATGAAAAACTGATGCAAAGATATATGTTTTATGTTGTATAACATAATATTTGGATGAAAATTTTCTATGATTTAACGTCAATTAACTTATGGCGCCCAAATTAAAACATGCAAATACATTTTTTAACGTAAAACGATTACTTTATGATTTTTGTCCTGTATGTTTTGTCAATTTTTAGTTTCGCAATATTAAACACGTTCTGAATACAGTCTCTCGTGCAAAGATAAAACCGGAGGCTACGCTCAACCGCGCGGCCTCCGGTTCGTCAATGACGGGGTTTACCCGTCCGGCATTAAGGAATTGTTCTTTTTCGTCGCTGACAGCGGGGCGGCCATTGTGGCCACGCGCTGCCGGCGGATTATTTTATGTTTCAGTGTTTGATAAGACGCTGGGGGGCGGCGTTGTTGACGCTGATCATATACATACCGGGTGCGAGGCTGCTGACGTTTACGGTCTGACGGTTGTCGTTGTTGCCGCAAATATCCATGACTACGGCGCCGCTGAGGGTATAGATGGAGATGTGAGCTATGGTCTGGCCGTATTCGACGGTGATGTCGTTGTCGGCGGGGTTGGGATACACATGCAGTCCGGCCATTCCGTCGGCCAGGGCGTCATCGGTACCGGTAGTGATGTAGTCGCCCGGAGTGGCTACGGCACTGACCTCCTTGCGTATGCCGCCGTCGGCTACGAGCGGCGACTTGGATGCGTATACGGCGGTAACCTGATATTCGTATTCCTTGGGATTGAACTGGCCGTAAACCGTATGCGAGGCAACGCACAGGCGCGGATTTTTGTCGACGGGCATACCGTGTTTGTTGACATTGGCGTAACCCTTGTCGCTGTCGCCGGCACTGCGATTGTACGAAGCCGGTTCGAGGTTGTTGCCGAAGCGGTAGATGCCGGGGACATCCTTGCCGTTGAAGCGATATTTGTGGGTGTTGTTGGTGTTGATTTCGCTCTGGGTCACATAAATGTTGCCCTGATACATGAGGCGTAGATTGGGGACATCCAGCCAGGCGTCGGTGCCCTTCTTGCGGTATTTGACTGCGAAATAGTCGACAGGCTTGGGATATACCGACATGTCCGCGCGGTTGAAGTCGAGGTCGACACGATAAACGTCGTTGTTCTTGTCCTTGTAGGCGATGGCAGTGAGGTCGCCTATGGCCGGGGTGTACAGGTCCTGATCCTCGCTGTAGCCGATTTCGCCTTTGGCCTTGACACCCGAATTGACGTTCTGGTACTCAGGTTCCAGCTCCATGGTGTATACCTGTTCGTTGACAAGTTTGTTGTCTATCATTATCGGTGTGAAGTCGATGTTGAATTCCGACATAAGCCGGGTTATATCGTTGTAACTAAGTAGTATTCAGGATATTGTAATGCCGTCAAATCCGTTGTTCACGAATTGCACACGACACTATTTCAATGTTCTTCCCCATTGTTCCATCGGGGTATTGTAAAGTTAATGCTTTTTCGCCGATTACCAAGCATCTATGACGTTAAATAATCATACCGTCAAAGCATGGCGGCTATCTGTTTTTCAACGGCAGTGCGTATGAAAGAGTTGATAGATACTCCCGCTTGCTTGGCAAGATACGCCACACGGGTGTGGATGTCGGGGGTAAGACGCACGTTCAACGAGCCGGAATAGCTTTTGTGGGGTTCGATGCCTTCTTCGGTGCAATAGGCAAGGTAATCGTCAACTGCTTCGTGAAAGGCGTTGGTGAGTTCGGCTACGCTTTCTCCTTCAAAATTAACAAGTCCGTCAATGCCTTCGATTTTACCGAAAAATACGCCGTCGGCCTCGCTGAATGCCACCGAGCCGATAAAATCCTTATATTTCAATGTATTCATATCAGTCCTTCGTTTTTAAGATAATCATAAACCTGTTTCATAACGTATCCTTTGATGATATTCCCCGGATGCGGTTTGTGAAGCATTATCGGCTTCATTCCATCACCTTTGAATATCACGCGGGAGCCGGATGTCTTGCCCTTGTTGCCCGGAACGTATCCCAAAGCAACGAGCAGACGCCTCATTTCTTCCCATGTAAAATCATTGGGGAGAGCCGAGAACCGGGCTATCAATTTTTCTTTTGTTCCCATTTATTTATAATCTTGGCACAAAAGTAACTAAAATTTAGTTGCAAAACAAATCTGTGAATAGGAAAGTTCAGGAAAGTTTGTGA
>CAZETN010000026.1:0-10934 GCA_964514475.1 uncultured Bacteroides sp. | reverse complement strand
GCGACATCTTGCAGAGGCAGACCGGCTATCGGTGCGCCGCTCCGCAATTGTACACCGACAACGATAAGCTGTCCCTCGTGCAGTTCGAACCACTGGCGAACCCACGGATACCGGAGCGCGGTGACAATTTCGTGTGCGGCCAGATACTCGGGGTAAATCAGTCGGTCCACACCCATTTTACGCACAAGTTCGTGGTTCTGCTCCTCCATGAAGTCGTAACTTGATATGCGGGCCACCGTCATTTTGGCACCCATGGTCTTTGCTATCGAGCAAGCCACGATATTGTCGGTCTCGGAGGGTGTAACGGCAATGAACAGGTCGCAGCCGCCGGCGTGGGCGGCACGCAGCGATGCAAACGAAGTCGGGCGCCCCTCCATCGTCATCAGATTGTAGTTCGAATCCAGTACGTTCAGTCGCGACGGGTCCTCGTCAAGCACCAGGATGTCCTGATTTTCGTGTGTAAGCAGTTTCGCCAGGTGCGAGCCTACTTCGCCTGCTCCCGCTATAATTATTTTCATGGTCTTGCTGTTTCAGGTTGATTGGATTTCAGCAGTTGCAGAATCCGGTTCTGTATGCCCTCGGAGTCAATGCCGGCCAGCCTCTGCAGTTCGGGGACGGTGCCCTGGGCTACGAACCGGTCCGGGATGCCTATTATTTCAAGAGAGTTGACATAACCGTTGGCGGCACTCCACTCGGCCACCGCCGAGCCGAAGCCGCCCGAGGCGGCGGCGTCCTCGACCGTCACGACCGGTACCCCTTTCCGGAATGCACGATGCAGCAGTTCCTGGTCCAGGGGCTTGACGTATACAGCGTCGTAATGAGCGGCATTTATGCCTTTTTCACGCAATGCCGATGCGGCGCTGCTGACGTTGGAGGCGATGGTACCTATGCTGATTATGACTACATCGACGTGTGCGGGGTCATCGATTATTTCGCCGCATCCGACCTTTGCCGGCAAAAGAGGCGTCTGCCAGTCGGGCGTCGTTCCGGACCCGCGGGGATAGCGTATGGCAAAAGGTCCTGTGGCCTCGGCGAGAGCTGTCGCCATAAGAGTGCGCAGCCATTTTTCGTTGCGCGGAGCCGCAAGTGTCATTCCGGGTATCACCCTGAGGTAGGCGATATCAAAAGTGCCGTGGTGAGTGACGCCGTCCTCGCCTACGAGACCGGCACGGTCGATGCAGAATACCACCGGCAGCCGCTGGATTGCCACATCATGTATGATGTGGTCGTATCCGCGCTGCAGGAACGACGAATATATGGCCACCACCGGTCGCATTCCGTCCTTAGCCAGGCCGCCGGCAAATGTAACGGCATGGCCCTCGCTGATGCCTACGTCGAAAACTCGCTCGGGAATGGCCTCCTGCATTACCGAGACCGAGGTGCCGGAAGGCATCGCTGCGGTAATAGCAACAATACGCTTGTCTTTCTGTGCCATCTCCAGCAGAGTACGGCCGAAGACGTCCTGATACTTCAATGGTTTGCCTCCGGCGGGTGATGTAAGGCGGCGTCCTGACGGCACATCGAATTTGCCGGGAGCATGCCAGTTGGCCGGGTCGGCTTCGGCAGGGGCATACCCTTTGCCTTTGCGCGTGCGGAAATGCAGAATTTTCGGACCACGCATGTCCTTGGTCTCACGCAGTACACGCACAACCTTTTCGATGTCATGGCCGTCGAAGGGTCCGAAGTATCGTATATTGAGGCCTTCAAAGATGTTTTGTTCGCCGCTGAGCACAGCTTTCATCGCATTGTTGAAGCGCAGGATAAAGCCCCGGCGATTGTCGTCTATGACGCCTCGGCGGCGTAGAAAGTTGTATATTTTGTAACGCAGTGCGTTATAGCCCTTGCGGGTATTTATATGCGTCAGATACGAATGCAGCGAGCCGACATTGCGGTCAATCGACATATTATTGTCGTTGAGTATGATTGTTATGTCGTTAGGGGTATTTGCCGCGTTGTTTATGCCCTCGAATGCCAGTCCTCCGCTTATCGAGGCATCTCCTATCACGGCCACCACATTGCGTTTGGGACAGTCGTTGTTGAGGCGTGTGGCGACTGCCATACCCAATGCCGCCGAAATCGAGTTGGAGGCGTGCCCGGCGGTAAATGTATCATATTCGCTTTCGTCAGGATTGGGGAAGCCGGACAGACCGCCGAGTTTACGGTTGGTGCCAAAGCGGTCGCGGCGCCCTGTAAGCAGTTTGTGCGCATATGCCTGATGACCTACGTCCCATACAATCCTGTCGTAGGGAGTGTTGTATACATAGTGCAGTCCTACAGTAAGTTCGACCGCTCCCATGCTTGAGGCGAAGTGGCCCGGATTTTGCGACAGGGCGGCAATCAGGAACTGGCGTATCTCGGCGCATACCCCCTGAAGTGCCTGCTCAGGAAGCGCCCGCAAATCGGCGGGGCTGTCGATACGCTCGAGAAGCCCGGCCTCCATGGTATGGTCAGCCATCGGGCTTCCGTATCCGGCGCCCCTGACATCCTTTTCGTTGGTTCGGTCGTTACTCATACTTTTGCGAAATTACAAAAAAATATCGAGACACGTATGCCGCTGTTCTAAATTTTGCCTCATGTCCGACTGCTTTGTAACCGCGGACGGCATAAAAAAAAATACCGCCTTTGGAGTAAGACGGTATTCAGGTGCGGTTTGTTCAATGTTTCGGTACGTGTCAGTCAAAGTAGCCCTCGACAGTCTCTTCGGCAGTCTCGACCGGAGCGGGTGTATAGCTTCCGCAGAGATTTATGTCAGCCGGGAATGTGAACTGTGTCGACTGGGAATAATGCAGTGCCGGATCGCCATAGACCGATTTCATGAATTTGCCGAAAATCGGAAGAGCCATTTCGGCACCCTGACCGTTTGCCATGGTATTGAAGTGGATATAGCGTTCGTCGCCTCCGACCCACACTCCGGCCACAAGTTCTGGTGTGAAGCCCATGAACCAGCCGTCCGAGTTGCTGTTGGTCGTACCGGTTTTGCCTCCGATCTGTGCCGTGAGCGCGTAGGGAGGGCGGCGAAGACGGTTGCCGGTGCCTGAGTCTACGACATTGAGCAATATGGACAGTATGCGGTAATATGCCTGGCGTCCGATTGCTTCGGTTTTGTTGGGGCGGAACTGTGCGATGACGTTGCCTGAGTTGTCGGTGATGGTGGTGACGTACAATGGCTGCGCGTAACTGCCGTTATCGGCGAATGCCGAGTAGCCGGTCACCATCTCGCGCAAGGAGATTTCGGCCGGACCGAGGGCCAGCGAGGGCACTGCCGGCAGCTGGCTCGTAATGCCGAGGTTGTGCATGTAACGGACAAGGTTTGAGGGGCCGACCTCCTGTATCAGCCGCGCCGATATCCAGTTATTGGAGTTGGTGAGAGCCCAACGCAGGTCGACGTTGTCGCCGATGCGCGATTTTCCATCGTTACGCGGCATCCACGGAGCCTGGCCCGGAACCTGTATCACGGGCTGTGTGTTCGGCAGGGTGCTGCAGGGCGTGAACGAGTCGGAGCCGCTTTCGTCGCCCTCCATGGCAAGCGAATACAGGAAGGGTTTGATGGTGGAGCCTACCTGACGTTTGCCGCGCGATACCATATCGTACTGGAAAAAGCGGAAGTTGGGGCCTCCGACATATGCCTTGACATAGCCGTTGCGCGGGTCCATCACCATAAAGCCTGCCCGGAGGAACGATTTGGTATACAGAATTGAGTCGCGCGGTGTCATGGTGGTGTCTATGCCGTTTTCGTTGGCGTAGCTGAACACTGTCATCTCGAACGGTGTGTTGAACTCACGCTCGATTTCGGCGTCGCTCAAACCGGCCACCTTGGCCACGCGGTATCGCTCGCTTTGCCGGATTGCGTTGTTTATGAGCTTGGCGCGCAGTTGGGGACTGAGTTCCGAAGTATTGCTTGTGTAGGGTGCGGCGGCGGAACCTCGTTTTTCGCGGAAGAAACGTGCCTGAAGCACCTTCATATGCTCGTGAAGTGCGTTTTCGGCATGGGCCTGCATGTTGGAGTCGATAGTCGTATAGATACGCAGGCCGTCCGAATAGATGTCGTATTTCGAGCCGTCGGCCTTGGGGTTTTTCTCAATCCAGCCATATACGGGATTGTTTTCCCATGCGACCGAATCGTCGACATAGCGCTGATAGTCCCAGCTGGGGTAATCCTGGCGGCGGGGCTGTTTGGCTGTCAGGTATCGGCGAAGTTCCTCGCGGAAGTATGGCGCGGGGCCTTCCTTGTGGTCTACGCGGCGGAAGTGGATGCCAAGCGGTTCCTGCTTGTAGGCATCGCACTCCTCCTTTGTGATTTTACCGGCTTTTTCCATCAGCTCGAGGACGGTATTGCGGCGGGCGGTGGCCCTTTCGGGATGACGTAGCGGGTTGTAGTATGCCGGGTTCTTCACCATGCCTACGAGCAGAGCTGCCTGGGGCACGGTAAGGTTTGCCGCGCCCTCACGTTCTGTTTTGTCGAAGTATACCTGTGCCGCCGATTTGATGCCGACAGCGTTGTACAGAAAGTCGAACTGGTTGAGGTACATCTTTATGATTTCCTCCTTGCTGTAATAGCGCTCGAGTTTAAGCGCGATCATCCATTCCACCGGTTTCTGCATGGCGCGCGAGAACATGCCGCTGGACGGTGGCGTATACAGCTGTTTGGCAAGCTGCTGGGTGATAGTGGAGCCGCCGCCCGCATTCTTATGGCGCAGCAGCAGCGTTTTCACGGCCACACGTCCGAGAGCCATGGCGTCAATTCCGGAATGCTCTTCAAAGCGGACATCCTCCGTGGCGATCAGAGCGTCTACAACATTCTGCGATATCTGGTCATAGTCGGCGTAGACGCGGTTGCCCGTGCTCCTGAAGTAACGGCCCAGCACCTTTCCGTCAGCCGAGTATACAGTCGATGCAAAGGTGTCCTTGGGGTTTTTCAGCTCCTCGATAGGGGGCATGTAGCCGATGATGCCGTTGTAGACAAGAATAAGAAAAATAATCGAGGCGACGCAGATGCCGCCGAAGGTCCACCACAGTATGCGGATTGTCTTCTTTTTCCGCGCCCACTTCATATTTTCCGCGGCGTTAGGACTGTCGGTATTGAATGGATATCCCATAAAGATGGTTAATCGTGAATAATGTTCTAAGACAGAGTCAAAAATATCCACAAAAGTACGTAAATTTTCGCATACCGGCAAATATGCCTGCCCGGGCCGAATACACCCTTGCACAATATGAGATTGCCCTTAATCCATAATGGGTTCTACGGACTAAGGGCAATGTGGTCAGTGGACGGCCGGTAAGGCATATGCCTTACCGGTGCGGTCAGAGGCGTTCGAGTACTGTGTGGATGATGTCGCGCACACCGCCTTTGTAGTTGGGGTTGGCGTCGTTGTTGAAACGGTTGGCGATGATGCAGCACACTGTCATACACTTGTGGCCCATGAGTTTTCCGAGACCGGCCAGCGGTGCCGACTCCATCTCGTAGTTGGTAACCTTGGCGCCGTTGTAGTCGAACTCCTCGATTGTGCGGTTAAGGTCGGGGTTCGAGAGGTCGAGGCGCACTTTGCGTCCCTGGGGGCCGTAGAAACCGACTGCCGAGATGGTGATGCCGCGAACCATGTCATCGCGCCCTATGCGGTTGACAAGCTCCTGATCAGCCTCCACGACATATGGAGCGGCCCAGCGGCGGTTCCAGTCGGTGTGCTCCGTAAACCTGCGCTCGAAATCGAGGTCGGCCACCTCATCACGGCCGGCATAGTAGTTGAGCACGCCGTCAAAACCGATTGAATGGTTGGCGATAACGGGTGTGCCAAGCGACAGTTCGGGCTGCAGGGCTCCGCTGGTGCCGATGCGCACCATGGTAAGGGTACGGTGTTCGGGGCGCACTTCGCGGGTGTCGAAGTCGACATTGGCAAGTGCGTCAAGTTCGTTGATGACGATGTCGATGTTGTCGGGCCCTATTCCGTGGCTGAGGCACATGATGGGTTTGCCTTTGTACGTGCCGCCGATAGTGTGGAATTCGCGCGCGCTGACTTCAAAAGTCTTTGTGTCGAAAAATTCGGCTACCATGTTTACGCGGGCCGGATCGCCGACCAGTATGATGTTGTCGGTAAGCTGTTCCGGTTTCAGATGGAGGTGGAAGCACGAGCCATCGGGGTTGATGATGAACTCGGAGGGAGGAATGATATTTGCCATTTCGTTTGAGTTGGTTGGTTTTCGAATGGTTTTAGAATTCGGTAATACTATTATAACGCGCCGGACGTCGTGTCTGTTGCGGATGACCGTCACATTTCGACGTATGCGTAGCGGTTTCCGGGGATGGAGACGATGACATTGTTCATTTCGAGCTGGAACAGGATGTCGACCAGCTCGGAGTATCCCTTGTCGAGCCTGGCGCACAGGTCGTTGACCGTCAGCTCGGGATGATCGCGTATAAGGTCCACCGCACGCCTCATGTCCGGCGACAGGTCGACGAAAAGCTCCCGCTGCGTGCCTTCTGTCGGTTTCCGCGGCCACCGCATCAGGTCGATAAGGTCGTCGGCACATGTCAGCAGCTGGGCTCGGTTCGAGGCAATGAGCCGGTTTGTGCCCTCGCTGAGTCTGTCTGTGACGCGTCCGGGGACGGCCATCACCTCGCGGTCGTATGCAGCCGCCATACGGGCCGTGGACATCGCCCCGCCCTTTTCGGCGCTCTGCACCACAACCGTTACATCGCTCATCGCGGCAATAATGCGGTTTCGTGCCAGGAAATTTCCTCTGTGCACAGGCATGCAGGTGGCGTACTCGGTGACCATGGCGCCACCCCGGCTGATTATGCGCGACGCTACTCCGCGGTGCTCTGCCGGATAGACAGTATTGAGGGGATGGGCGGTGACGGCCACCGTGCGCACGTCATTGTCCAGGGCAGCCTTATGCGCCGCTACATCTATGCCGTACGCCAGCCCGCTGACAATCACGAGGTCGTCGACCTTTGCCGCCAGGTCGGCTATCATGCGCCGGGTGAACTCGATGCCGTAACTGTCTGCGTGCCGTGTGCCGACAACGGCTACAACATGTGCCGCGTCAAGGTCGCATTTACCCAGCTTGTACAGCATTACGGGAGCGTCGCCGCATTCCGCCAGCCTTTTCGGATATTCATCGTGGCGGAAATACAGGCGCCCGATATGATTGTCGTCGGTCCAGACACGTTCGCGCATGCCCTGTTCCAGGTACTTTTTGCGGGCTTCGGCGCCGAGATGCCGGTTGTGTACCCCCGTGATGTTGCGCACAAAGGCGTCATCGGCCTCGAAAAACTCGCGTTCGCCGGCACAGCGCTGTATCAGCATGTCGCCTGTATGCCGGTTCAGCCCCGGTATCATGGCCATCGCGGAGACAAAATCCCTGTCGGTGTATGTTGCGCTGGATTGAGACATTTCGACGATAATCTGAAGATTGCGTGACTTTACAGGCCGAAGGCTTCGGCAAGCGTGTCGCCGCGGCTGAGACGGCCGTTTTCAAGACACGCGATCGTGACAGTGGCCTTGAGGACGGGTGTGCCGTCGGACAGGTATAAGTCCTGGACGAAGTCGAACTTGGGCCCGCGCCGTTTCATTGTCAGACACGATACAAAGGTATCGTCGCTGCGCAAGGGTGTGAGGTATGCCACTTCGATGTGCGACAGCACCGGGTCAAGACCGCGCCGGTGCATTTCGGCAAAGGTAAGACTCCGTTCGCGGCAGAACTCGTGACGGGTATGCTCGAGATAATGCAGGTAATTGGCGTTGTTCACGATGCCCTGATAGTCGAGCTCGTAATCGCGCACCTGCATTTCAAGGGTGAACATATATGCGGATGTGAACATATCTTGCTTTTTACATTGCGCCGGCCAAGTCCGCGACCAGAACACGGACAGCAGCGTTTAATCTCGATTTTATTGTGACCACCGGCTCCGCAAAGGTCATGCCCTTGCACGCTGCCAGCGAGTCGCGCATTATTTTGGCCGCCGCGGGGGCCCAGCTGCCGTTCTGAATCAGTCCTATACGCCGATCCCTGAGGCCCTTGGACGCCAGTCGTGACAGAAAGTCTCGCATGGGCGCCATAACACCGCCCTCGTAAGTGATGGAGCACAGGACGAGCCGGCCCATCCTGAAGGCCTGCGACACCGCTTCGGACATGTCGGTGTGCAGCAAGTCGGCGACAACGACAGGAAGCCCTCTCCGCTGCAAGAGGTCGGCAATCATCCCGGCAGCCTCGGCCGTGCCACCGTAGATGGACGTGAAAGCGACCAGAACCCCGTCGGGGTCTTCGGGCTGCCATCGGCTCCACCGGTCATACAGGCCAATGTATCGCGACAGGTCTCCGTCAAGCACGGCGCCATGCAGGGGGGCTATGGTGCTGACCGGCAGAGCCGCCACTTTTTTCAGCAGCGACTGAACCTGATCGCCGTATTTGCCGACGATATTCGCGTAATAACGGCGTGCCTCGTCGGGCCATCGGTCGCTTCCGTCCGACACACAGCCGAAACTGCCAAAGGCATCGGCACTGAACAGCGTGCCCGATCCGGGATGGAAAGAGACCATGACTTCGGGCCAGTGTACCATCGGCGCGCTGAGAAACCTGAGTGAGTCGCCGCCGCCCAGCTCAAGGGTCGAACCGTCCGAGACGGCCAGCGTGCGGTCCGCAAAATTGCCGTCCGGGAAAAATTGCGCCAGCATATTTATCGCCGCCCTGGAGGCTACGATGCGGGCCTCGGGAAACTCGAGCATAAATCTTGCTATGCCCGCCGAATGGTCCGGCTCCATATGGTGTACCACCAGATAGTCGGGACATCTCCCCTCGGGCAACGCGCTTTTTACCTGCGCCATCCAGCGGTCGACACAGCGGATATCCATCGCATCAAGCACTGCCGTCCGCTCATCGCCGGCGACAATGTACGAGTTATAGCTGATGCCCTGAGGCACCGGATATTGATTTTCGAAAAAACGCAGGTCCCAGTCGTTGACGCCTACGGCAACTATATTTGCGTTCATCTTGTCTACTTAAAAACTTTGTCCGCGTCAGTCTTTGCCCGGATACGGCAATACGGAAAACAGCGGATAGGGTTCGGATTGCACTTTGTCTGTATGTTCTGTCAGTCATGTAATGCCGGCGGCTAAAAAGTTGCCGGAGGGCAGTCGACAGCGAAAACAGTCTGCAAAAATAGCAAAATAAAATTTTCTGTCCAAATCACGCTTACTGTCAGCATGAGCTGCATTACTGCTACTCGGTGATTTCGATAATGTTGTTTTCGAAGGCGAGTACCGAGCTTTCGTAGTATCCGTCACCGGTGGTTCGCGGGCCGCTCAGTACGGCATATCCGTCGTTTTCGAGCCTTCGGGTCAGATTGTCGACGTTGGCTTTCGAGCCTGCGCTGAATGCAATATGTATATAGCCCCGCCTCAAGGGCGCGAATTCAGCCGCGACCGTTTCGGGCCGTCTCATTATTTCAAGCCTGGCGCCGTCATCAAAGCAAAGGAAGTACGTCTCAAGTCCTGTACGCGTGTTATGATACTTCTGGTTTGACCTGGCGCCGAAATAGCGGCAAAAGAACAGGCGCGCCGCATCCAGGTCGCCTACATACATCGCTACATGGTCTATTTTCATCATTATGTTGTGTCACATTTTTCGTAAAAATTGCCCGACGTGCGGGTTGCGCTCCACGCACAGTCGGGCAAGACAGATATGTCAGGTGTATTCCCCCGAAGTCTAGAAATCAGGAAATACTGCCGCTATCATTCACGCACCAGGCGGATGCAGTGGCCGAAGTTGTAGGTATGCGGATTGAGGCCCTTGGTGGGGAATACCGCGTTGGTGGCGGTTGCCTGAATGCGGAAGAAGTCGATTGCATTGGCTCGCGACAGAGCGTCGTACGATGAGTCGGATGTCCAGATGTATGTGTCGCTGTACATCTGGTTAAGACCTGTTGCCGACGAGAAATAGCCAGTGGCCACAACCGAAAATCCGGTGGCGTTGTTACCCTCCTTGCCGTCGCCCCAGCTTGCGGGAGCCGAGTCCTTGTAGAGAGCGGCCGTACGCGCGCCTACCGAGGTGCGGATGCTGCCGTAGTCGGCGCAGGTGGGCACACGCCAGCCGGCGGGCGCCATTTTGTCGCTGACAGCGCAATATCCGTTGTACAGCTGGCCGGCGATTTTAACCCAGTCGGCGTCTATGCCGGTCAGGTATGCCCCGGTGGTGTTGCCGTTCCACGCGTCCTTGTCGGTTTCGCTGATGCCGGCGATATCGGTGCCGTCGGTGAATTTGGTGGCGCGGATGTTGTCGGCGGTCCAGTACTGCAGACCGATTTTGACAAGACGGTATGTCTGTGTCTCGCTGCCGCGGGTGTCCACAAGCAGGTCTGCGCGCAGGCTGCCCTGCTGGGTCTCGCCCTCGTACGAAGCGACAATCGCGCCGTCTACAACATAGAACTCGGCAACGTCGCCTGACGCCTCGCCTACCGTGGGCAGTTTGGTGTCCGCATCCCATGCCACAGCGGCACCGGTGACGGTCATGCCTTTGCTGAGGTCGGCTTTGCCGTCGGTATCGCAGGGATAGGCTACCACAACCTGCCCTACTCCTTTCAGATATTCGAGGTCGACCTCGGCCACCTGTTTCGCTCCGGCCATTACCTTGTAAACGTAGCTTGCGCCGAAATCGTCGGCTTTAGGAGCCGCGAATGCTACCGGAAGTTCGGCCGGAGCGACTTCCTCAAATGTAATTTCCTGGATTTCGGACAGGCTGTAGGTCACTTTGTTGCCGTCCTTAAGGGTGACGTGCATGATGGGGGTGGCTGCGCTCTGGGCAACGGCAGCCGCGGCGGCCATCACCGATATGGCAAATGTAAATATCTTTTTCATTACTGCATTTCGGATTAGTGGGTGAACTTAAATGTCTTGTTATTGACGCGTATCACGTATACGCCTGAGGTAAGGGGATTG
>CAZETN010000025.1:0-11090 GCA_964514475.1 uncultured Bacteroides sp. | reverse complement strand
GAGCAGGGATTGGACACCTGCTGCCTGGGAATTACACGGCCCGAGCCGCTTCGCACCGGGCCATCGCTGGGGCAACGTCTGGAGTGCCGGCGCAGCCTGGATTATCAACCGCGAGGAGTGGTTTCCCAAGACAACCTGGGTGAACATGCTCAAAGTAAAGCTCAGCTACGGCGAGCAGGGCAACGACGCCATAGGCAACTACCGCTATACCGACACATACAACATACGCAACTCAAACGACCAAGTGGCCTACGTGTTCAACTCAAAAGGCAATCCCGACATCACCTGGGAGACGGTGGGCTCGCTTAACGCCGGCTTCGAGTTCGAACTGTTCAACTCGCGTCTGCGCGGCGGCCTGGAGTACTACAACCGCACCACCCGCGACATGCTTATGTACTTCAGTGTACCCTATATAAACGGTTACAGCGGATATTATTCCAATGTAGGCGACATGAACAACCACGGACTGGAGTTCAACATCACCGGAGACATTCTGGCTACCCGTAACTTCGGCTGGACCGTCGACTTCAACCTCACCTGGCAGCGCAACAAGGTAAGCCGTCTGCCGGCATCGTCCAAGACCCTTCAGGTAGACGGTGTGGACGGTTTTGCCGACGGTGAGTTCTTTGTCGGCGAGGGACGTCCCATGAACACCTGGTATATCAAGTCGTACGCCGGCGTCAGCGACCGGGGGGAGGCCATGTACTGGAAGACAGATGCGGCTACCGGACAGCGTCAGGCGACAACATCATACTCCGAGGCCGACTACTATCTGTGCGGCAGTGCACAGCCCGACGTCTTCGGCGGTTTCGGCACAAGCTTACGCGTTTACGACTTCGACCTCAGCGTCAGCTGCGCCTACTCGATTGGCGGTCTTATGTACGATTCGGGATACCAGAGCCTGATGACCCCCTCATACTCCACCTACGCAATCGGCAATGCCTGGCACAAGGATGTATTCAAGGGCTGGACCGCCGAAAATCCCTCGCTCACCATACCCCGCTGGCAGTACGGCGACACATACACGGCGGCTTTCAGCGACCGCTTCCTTACCGACGCATCCTACCTGACGCTGTCCAACGTCACCGTCGGATACACGCTGCCCAAGAGTCTGACACAGAAATTCTATGTCAGCCGTCTGCGCGTATTCTTCAGCGGCGAAAACCTCGGTTACATCACCAGGCGCAAGGGCTTCGACCCCCGAGGCTCGTTCACTTACGGCTCATATGGTGCCTATTCGCCCATGCGTAACCTCACCGGCGGTCTGCAGATACAGTTCTGAGCACTCTCCGATGCAATTTTACATAAACAGATTTTCAACACAGACATTTTCACAAGATGACACCATCATATAAAATTGCCGCCGTCTGCGCCGCCATTGCCGCGGGGCTGCCGATGACATCGTGTCTTGAGGAGACGTATCCCACCAATCTGGCTGTCAGTGACCAGGTTGCCAGCGACCTCGAAGGCCTTACTTACGGTATGTCGGCCTATATGACCGTCCACAGCACCGGCACTGATTACCTGTACAACGATATAGGTTTCGCCGCCTTTATGCTTGAGCGCGACTTTATGCTGGCCGACGCCCCGGTAGCCGACACAGGATACGATTACTTCACCTACTTCGCCTCGCAGGAATATCTGGGCAACTACCAGCTGCAGAATGTTGTGTGGTACCGCTATTATTACCTTGTCAACAAGGCCAACCTTGTGCTCGGAGTCGCCGACCAGGACCCCGTCGGGTTTGACGCGCCGTACGTGGGTGACGCGCTGGTTTACCGCGCCACGGCCTATCACGAGATGATGAACATGTACGAGTATCGTCCCACCGGCGTGGGACGCCTCGACAATTTTGCCGAGACAAACGGCATTTACGGACTTACGGTGCCCATCGTCACCGAGGAGACAACCGAGCAGCAGAGCCGCTCGCTGCCCCGCGCTCCCTATTACGAGATGTACCGCTTTATACTCAACGACCTCAACAACGCCACCGCCTGTCTGAGCCGCACACATCAGGCATCCAACGGCAAGACGCACGCCTGTCTGGGTACCGCCTACGGTGCGCTGGCCCGTCTGTGGCTCGACATAGCCTCGCGCTTCTACAGGCATCCCGACCAGATGGCCGAGGCTCTGTCGCACGAGACAGACGAAAAACTGAGCCATCTGATGCAGCTGGGCGTCACAAGCGCCAACGAGGCTTTTGCCAACGCGGCCTATTATGCGCGCCTGGCCATCGCCGAGGGCTTCACCCCGGTCACCAAGACACAGTGGTACGATACCAAAACGGGCTTCAATTCGCCCAACAACTCATGGATGTGGTGCATAACCATATCGCCGTCGGACGGCCTTACCGACCTGTCGTGGCGCTCTTTCATCAGCTTTGTATGTCCCGAGGCGACATGGGGAGTGGCTCATCCCGACTACGGTGCCAACCGCTGCATCGACGCCCGCCTGTGGCGCAGCGTGCAGCAGTGCGACTGGCGGCGCGAGACCTGGATCGCTCCCGGCGATGCCGGCAACGAGATGGCTTACACAGCCAAGTATGCCGATAAAACCAACCTTCCGTATGCCGACTGGGCTAGACTCAAGAGCTACTCGGGCAACAAGTATCATCCCAATGCCGGCGACTGCAATACGTCCAAAAACGGCATCGCCATCTCGATACCTCTGATGCGCGTCGAGGAAATGTACTTTATCGAGGCCGAAGCCCTCTGTCACACACAGGGAGCCGCCGCAGGCAAGCAGGCTCTGGAGAGTTTTATGAACACTTACCGCACCGAAGGCGGCAACTATGCCTGCCAGTTCAGCGGGCTCGACGAGGTGATAGACGAAATCTTCAACCAGAAGCGCATCGAACTGTGGTGTGAAGTACGCGTATATTTCGACTACAAACGACTCGAAAAAGCGATTATCCGCGGCTACGAGGGTACGAACACTCCCGAGATGTTCCGCTTCAATTCGTATCCGGACCACATGGCTCCCTGGACAATCTACTACATCCCCGACGCCGAGTCGCACGAGGATACCGCCATCAAGCTTAACCCGGACCCTTCTCAGGCCATTCCCAAGTGGGAACAGTAAGCGAAAAAAGATGTACATACATTAGATTTCAAATATCTCTGATGACAACAGCAATATGAAAACCTACAGAACAATATACGCCCTGCTGGCTGCGGCATCCATGACGCTTACGGCCTGCAATGACAGCGACGACTGGACCCCGGGACCCGTAACCGACCCGACGTCCCCCGCCGTCTACTTCAGCGCCGATAATCCCGACGAAGTCGAGTTCGAGGATTACGAGGCCAAGACCGTGGCAGTGACCGTGCTGCGCAACAATGCGGCCCAGGCCGCGGACGTCCCCCTGACTCTCGAAGCCTCCGATCCCGCCATCAAGGCTCCGGCATCGGTGCATTTTGACGCAGGCCAGAAGAAGGCCGAAGTCACCCTTGACTGCGAGGGCATACCCGCTGGGCGTACCTTCGACATCCGCGTCAGCGTCCCCGCCGAATACGCCGACCAGTACGGCGCCGGCTCCACATTTTATGAGGCCCGTGTCATGATAATCGCCTGGGACGAGCTCTGCCCCGTAAAGTACAGCTACTACGTGAGCGGAGCCTGGATGAGTCAGACAACCGAGGGCAAACTGCTTATGCAGGCCGGCACCGACAAACTGCGCATCACCGATTTCGCGGGTTCGGGGCTTGACCTGATGTTCCGGCTAGACGCCACAACCGTAGGCGCCACGTCTTCCGCTCCGGACATCGTGCCATACTTCAACGCCGACTATGCCGAAGACGGCGGGTACGGCATCTGGTACCTGTTCGACCAGGCTGCCGGCATCTATCCCGAGTGGAGCATTGACGGCTCATCGACTATTGTCGACTTCATGTGCTACCGCGAGGGCTATTCGTACCTCGACTGGGAGGACAAGGCTGCCGGCAAGGGTTCGTTTGTGTTTACCGGCTACCTCGATTTTGCCGACGGCAGCAGCTCGTGGAGCTACATCTACACAGACTTCGTCCTGCCCGAGGGCGTCTCGCTGCCCCTAAAGGGTAATTTATAAGCAACTTGTCAAATTTACCGAAGATGAAGATTTTAAGATATATAGGCATTGCCCTGTGCGCCATGACGCTCGGCCTGGGCACCATGGCCTGCGATGACGACGACCTGACGGTTACTCCGCTTGCGCGTCCCGTGGTATCGAACGAAGGCGCCACCTACAACAGCCTGACCTTCAGCTGGGATAAAATCACCGGCGCGACCCAGTACGGCTACCGACTGAAAAACGGTGCCGGTGCCGAACTCTTCAGCGATGTCACTGTCGATACACAGGTGACTTTCAACGGCCTGCAGCCCGATACTCCATATACACTGGAGGTGTGGGCATACGGGCGTTACGGAAGCGCTGACGGCACCTCCGAAGTTCTGGTTATCAACGGCCGTACCGCTCCGCTGACGCCGCTGGCGAAACCCGCCGTCACGGCCGAGGCCCGCGGCACCTCGTATGTGCTTGCCTGGGACGCCGTCGAGCATGCCGGATCCTATAATGTGACCGTATTCGAGGCCGACGGCACCACTCAGGTCAGCACACAGACCACCGAGAACACCACCGTCACCCTCAGCGGCCTGGCAGCCGGAACCTACACCGTAACCGTTGAAGCCGTGCCCGCCGAGGACGGATACGTACCGTCGTCCACGTCGGTACAGATTGTCGTGGTACGGGTGGCACAGTGGACTGTCGACGGCATCTACACCACCGGCGAGGACAAGACATGGGCCGCAAAAATGTCATACTACGGTGACGGCGAATACACCATCGAAGGCTGGTACGGCGTAGAAGGCTACGACCTGACATTCTTTGTCGACAGCAGCGACCCCGAAAGCATGTTCTCGCTCAGCGACGAATATTACGAGGACAGCACTTCGGGCTATATATGGGTGCCCACCGGACTCAGCAACCCAGACGGCATCTACATCTACCCCTGGTACAACTATTCGGGCATGACCGGAAACCGGACACGCGGCGAAGTACACCTTTATACGCTCGACTCGGCCACCACAGGCTCGCTTGACACATTCAGCTGGGGATCGGAGGACGAACCCGCCTCTGTTGACGACCTTGTGGGCGCATGGTCAATCTATACCACGGGCTGGTTCTATGACAATGACTGGGAGGACGTTACCGCAACACAGGTCACCAACGCCGTCAAGACCGACGACACCCACATCAGCTTCGATACCTTCCTTTGGGACCAGGTACCCGTAACCCTCACCGTCGACCTGGCGGCGCTCACAGTCACCATCGAGCCGCAGGACTACTACGGCTACACCCTTGCCGGTGACACTGCCGCATCGGCCGTTACCGGCACCATCAGCGCCGACCTGCAGACCATAACCGTCAACGGCTGGAATCTCTGGTACGACGGTTACACATATACCGACTCCTGCACCGCAACCTTCACGCGCCGCTAAGGCAGCCTCCAACACACAGTCAGGGTCCCTGAAAAAGCCGCGTCCGCGCAGCTTTCAGGGGCCCTGACGTTGCATGATGCAGAGAGGACGTTTTTTGCAGTTGTTGAATAATCCCGGGCGTTTGGTTAAATAATCGAAAGGCGAAAACCGTTGCTTGCGTTCCGGCGTTTCCTGTGTGACTGTCCGAGGGAAACGGCTGTTTTCTCCGACTGACAGGTTCCGGATGTCTGCCGGCGAGGGAGACATCCGAAATCAGGATGATTGTTTAACTTTTAATTAATTTATAACTATGGACTGCAATTGCAACAAAGTAAAACGTTCTTACCATTTCAATATTTCGGAAGTTGTCGACGGTAAAATTCAGGAAGTGATGAATTTCAATTTCGGTGGCCATCACGACCTCGCCGCTCTGGCTCAGCTTGCCGAGCAGAAGGAGAACCTGTCCGTAAAACACGCCCAGGAACTTGTGCTCGGTATACGTCTGCTTCATCATGTTCTGAAGAAATACCCCGAAAACGCCGAGTATGCCAAATTCCTCGGCCAGCTCAACGATTTCAAGAATTATCTGAAGGCTAATGCCGGCAAGTAAGGCCGCTTTCAGTCATTGACATAAAACAGTTAGCCCTGACGGCCTCGGCTGCCAGGGCTAACTGTTTTATCAATTTTATCAATGCGGTTCGGCGGTGATGCGCAGTGTATGGACCGGAGCCGCCGGGTCGTTGGTGACGAGTTGCAGGCGCATGCTCAGTGGCTCTGTTCCGGCTGGGGTGAAGGTTGCCCGGATATGGCCTTTCTGGTGTGGTTTTACCGAAGCGGGCGCGGAGATGTCCACGCCTGCATCGATGCTGTGTACGCGACGTATCAGCAGGGGTGTCGCCCCGTCGTTCGTGATTTCGAACTCGGCGGTGACAGGCTTGCCGCTTTCGACGGCCCCGATGGCCGCCGTCTCGGACGTCAGGCGGCAGCGGGGCGATGCCGCCAGCTGCTTGCCGGTGAGTTTGCTGAAGTCCTCGCTGAAGGTGGCGACAACGGGCACACGGTATGAGTCGTCCGGATTGGCGGGGTCGGGAATGACGGTCACCGTGTCGGTGACAAGGCCATATAGCTGTGATTTGTCCGGAGTGATGAAAAAGTTGAATGAGCCCTGTTCGCCGGCGGCGATGGAGTCGTTCACCACGTACACGTCGAGCCATGCGGGGACATCGCGCACCTCGGGGCGCAGGGTGTTGCGGCTTTGGTTATATCCGGATTCGAAAATGGACTTGACGTGGCCTTTGGTGACTTCGCCGAGCAGCACGGCGCTGTGCGCCATTCTCAGCGGCCCCATGTCGGCCGGATAGCGGGCGGCTATGGTCTGGGGAGTGCCGATTACCACCCCTTTGACGGTCAGAGTGCTGCGTTTCGGTTCGGCATTGGTGTCCACGTATACCTTTTTGCTGAAGTGGCCTGGACGCCCGGCGGGGTCGTAGACGGCACGCAGCGACAGGGTGTCGCCGGGTTCGACGGCGGTATTGTCGTATTCGGGCACTGTGCAGCCGCAGTTGGCGCGGGCGCCGAGAATTACGAGAGGCGCGTCGCCGGTGTTCACGGCGCGGAATACCGCGGTGGTCGGACCGGTGGCTTCGTCGATGGTGCCGAAGTCGACTGTCGTCTGCAGCCATTCTATCCGGGGTGTGCCGGCTGTGGCACACAGGGTTGCGGCTGTGGCCGCGAGGAGAGCGGAAATACGTTTCATAGAAAAATGGGCTGAGGAAGAGGGGATGGTATTTGTGATATAATGCGGCGGTTGTCGGGCAGCAGGTTGTTGGCGCGGTTGCCGATGTTCTTGACGAAACCAAGAGGATGCCCGCGGTATGTTAACAAAATTATGCCGCGTGGAGTTTCGGTGCCGAGGTGCAATACTTCGCCGCGCAGAAAGGTCAGCGCGGTGGTCAGGTCGGCCTCGTATTCGGCAAAAGCTCCGCGACGCAGAGCCGTAGAGCGTGCCAGCGCTACCGAAGGTATGATGTCGCGGCCCTTGAGCTCGCCTATATATATCCCGCGTGTGCGAGCTTCGGGTATTGCGAGCATCTCGGCGGCGTTGGCCGCTGGAAGTGCGTAAAGCCGCGTGTCGTCCGCGACACATGTGAAGTCGCCGTTGAGCCAGTCAGGCAGTGTGGCCGCCCTGAATTTTCGTGGCATGGACACCCGTGCAGGGGCTGCGTCGCCGGGTTTGCGCATCACGCAGACAAAAAGGCCTTCGCCGCGTATGCGTCCCGGTATAAAACGTGCCACAGGCAGTCCGTGGCCGCTGATGTCGCCGACAACGCCCTCAAAAGCGGTAAGGCCCATGTCGACCGGTTCGGCGCCGAACTCGTTGCACAGCCACAGCACGTTTTCCTCGTTCTCGGTCGTATTGAAAGTGCAGGTGCTGTATACGAGGACGCCTCCCGGGCGGAGGGCCGGCCATACGTTCTGCAGAATTCGGCGCTGTGTGGCGGCGCAACTCTGCACCAGACCCTGCGACCACTGGGCCACGGCATCGGGATCCTTGCGCATCATGCCCTCTCCTGAACAGGGAGCGTCAACCGATATGACATCGTAGAAATCGCGCAGCCGTGACAGCTGAGCCGTATCGCCGCGGGTTACTGCGGTTGCCGGGCACCCCCAGCGTTCAAGGTTCTCGACAAGTGCGGCGCATCGCCGCAGGTCGTACTCGTGGGCGTGAACAAGGCTGCCGTCGGGGAGCGCGTCGGCTATGGCGGTGGTTTTCCCGCCCGGAGCCGCGCAGGCATCGAGCCAGCGCACCGGACCGTCCTCCTCCGAGAGCCTCGAGGCTATGTGGCGGAGCACCATCGACGAGGCATCCTGTACGTAGAATAAGCCTTGGTGCAGCTGCGGGTCGAAGGTGAAGGCGGGGCGCTCGGGCAGATATATGCCCGACGGGCACCAGGGTACACGTACGTAGCCCTGCGGCGTGGTGTCTGTCTTACGCGCGTTAAGGCGCACCGAAACCTCCGGAGGTGTGCCGCAAAGTGCCGCGGCCAGCCCGTCGAACTCCGGATGACGCGCAAGCATGCTGGTGAATTGTGCGGGCAGAGTGGCCATGTCAGGATTTACCGGTGATGATTGTGCGTATGTCGTGAAGTTTGTTGAGGGCCTCTATGGGTGTCAGGCTGTTGATGTCGAGGCCGGCGATTTCGTCGCGGACAGCGGAGAGCACGGGGTCGTCGAGCTGGAAGAAACTCAGCTGCATGCCCTCGTTGGAGTCCTTTTGCACGGGGGCGACCTTCGACATGTCGGGGGTATCGGCGGCGGGATTTCCGGCGGCGTGTTCATCCTCGAGCTTGCGCAGGATTGTATCGGCGCGTCTGACTATGGCCACCGGCATGCCGGCCAGCCTGGCGACATGTATGCCGAACGAGTGTTCGGAGCCTCCGCGCTCGAGTTTGCGTACAAAAACCACCCGTCCGTCGATTTCGCGTACGGACACGTGGTAGTTGACTATCCGGTCATACGACTTCTCCATCTCGTTGAGCTCGTGGTAGTGTGTGGCGAAGAGTGTCTTGGGGCGTATGCCGTCGAGATTGTGGATATGCTCTACGATGGCCCAGGCTATGGATATGCCGTCGTAGGTGGATGTGCCGCGGCCCAGTTCGTCGAACAGCACCAGCGAGCGGGCGCTGAGGTTGTTGATGATGGACGCGGCTTCGTTCATCTCCACCATGAACGTGGACTCGCCCAGCGATATGTTGTCCGAGGCGCCTACGCGTGTGAAAATCCTGTCGACGTATCCGATACGGGCGCTGTCGGCGGCCACGAAGCAGCCAATCTGGGCCATAAGCACGTTCAGCGCCGTCTGCCGCAGCAACGCCGACTTACCGGACATGTTGGGACCGGTAATCATCATGATCTGCGTATTGTCCGAGTCGAGGCGCACGGTGTTGGCTATTTACGGCTCGTCGGGAGGCAGTTGCTTCTCGATTACAGGATGGCGCGCCTCGACAAGTTCGATGACGTCGCTGTCGTCGACTACGGGGCGGCAGTAATGGTTTTCCTCGGCCACTGTCGTGAACGACATCAGGCAGTCGAGCTGTGCCAGTACGCGGGCATCGCGCAGCATAGCCGCCATGTTTACGGCGATGTGTGTCACAAGATCGTTGTAGAGCGAGGTCTCGAGCGAGGCTATGCGGTCCTGGGCGGTGAGGATTTTGTCCTCGTATTCCTTGAGTTCGGGAGTCACGTAGCGTTCGGCGTTCACCAGGGTCTGCTTGCGTATCCACTCGGGTGGTACCTTGTCGCGGTGAGTGTTTGTGACCTCGATGTAATAACCGAAAACGTTGTTGAAGCCGATTTTGAGGCTGGTGATGCCGGTGCGTTCCGACTCGCGCTGCTGTATGCTTAGCAGATATTCCTTTCCCGAGCCGGCTATGCTCCGCAGTGTGTCGAGGTCCTTATTGATACCCGCGGCTATGACGTCGCCGCCGCCGACACGCGAGGGAGCGTCGGGCTGAACGGTGCGTTCGATGCGTTCGGCGATTTCGGTACAGGGGTCGAGCTGAGTTCCGATGCTCTCGAGGACGGAGTTGCCCGAGGCCGTGAGCTGGGCGCGTATCGGCTCGATGGCGCGGAGGGCCGCCGCGGTCTGCAGGACCTCGCGCGGCGATATGCGCAGGGCGGCCACCTTGCCGGTGAGCCGTTCCAGATCGCCTATGCGGGCAAGCTGCTCGCTGACGGTCATGCGCACGCCCGGTTCGCGGAAAAAGAATTCGACGACCTCGAGGCGGTCGTTTATGGCACGTACGTCGCGCAGGGGCTGCTGCACCCAGCGTTGCATCATGCGCGCGCCCATCGGGGTGACGGTGCGGTCAATGACACTGAGCAGGCTCTTGCCCTCGGGGTTGAGGGGCGCCACAAGCTCGAGATTGCGTACGGTAAAGCGGTCGAGGCGTACACAGCTGTCGCGGTCGATGGCCGACAGGCGCACTATGTGTCCTGTGCGTGTGTGCCCGGTGACGTCGAGGTAGTGCATGCAGGCGCCGGCGGCTACGATGGCGTCGGGCTGTCCGGTTATGCCGAAGCCCTTGAGCGAGGTGGTGCCGAACTGCTTGAGCAGGCGCTCGCCGGCGGCAGAGTCGGTGAATACCCAGTCGTCCAGTTCGAAGGTCAGAAAGTGGCCGTGCAGGGTTTCCTCGATGCGGCGCTTGGTGCCGCGCTCGATGAGTATCTCCTTAGGGGCATAGGTGGCAAGCAGTTTCTCGATATAGTCGGCGTTCCCCTGCGAACACAGGAACTCGCCTGTGCTTATGTCGAGGAAGGCCACGCCCCAGCACGATTTGTCGCGGCCGCTGACATGGAGCGCGCCCAGAAAGTTGTTCTGTCCGCGGTCAAGTACGTTGTCGTTTATGGTGACTCCGGGGGTAACCAGTTCGGTTATGCCGCGCTTTACGAGTTTTTTAGTGAGCTTGGGGTCTTCGAGCTGTTCGCAGATAGCTACGCGTTTGCCGGCACGTACCAGTTTGGGCAGGTACGAGTCAAGGGCGTGGTGCGGAAATCCTGCCAGCTCTACGTAGGCGTCCGCGCCGTTTGCGCGTCGGGTCAGAGTAATGCCCAGAATTTCGGAGGCAGTGACGGCG
>CAZETN010000024.1:0-11325 GCA_964514475.1 uncultured Bacteroides sp. | reverse complement strand
TACGTACGGCGGCTGCGTGCCGACGGCGACATCAGCCGGCTTCGTATAATGGTACGTTGCCATGCACCCGAACGCAGGAATTACATGCAGAGTGTCATTGACCATTATAACGAGGGACTCGGGCAGGTACAGCCGGTATTCAGACTGTTCGGATGTGCCGGCGATATATTCACCGAACCTCTTGTTGTCCGTAACAGATATGAGGATATGGGTCGAGCCTTTCTTGATAGTTATTGCCGTATCGCGGAGCAGCCAAATGTCGGTTGGCGGATGCGCCGGGACAAGGCAGCTTTGCCGGCGGCAGGCAGCGTTCTGCTTGACAGCCTGAGAGGTCTGCGCCGAAAAGAATCCCAGGACATCAGCAATGCCATGCATGCGCAGACAAAAATTGAGATAATGCGTCGGGTATTGGGCGGCGATGACCGGCTTGACGACTTTGTGTCGCGATACTTCGGCGCCGATGGTAAAACGCGGCGCAAAGGCGAATTAGGCAGCATCAGTTATCCAGGTCTCAGTGAAGCCGAAAACCGGCTTGTTGCCAATCTCGCACGCCTCGAGCATCTGAGGTGGAATGCCGCACACGAGATGCTTGGCTATGCTCCCGCCGACGACGACGGCCAGCTTTGCTGCGACGAGCGTAGCCGGAAACATAATTGCCTGACCGCGTGGGAGGCTCTTGACGGAAAGTCCGTCAGTGTCAGAGACGCCGAAGGATGGGCCTGCGACTACAAGGCATATGATTATGCGGTCGTCGACACCACTGTTTCGCTGTACGGAAAAATGCGGAAAGAGAGTGAGAACCTCCGAAAAGCCGGTTTACCTATATAAAACAGTTAGGCGATGAACGAATATACCCCTTGCCCGGCAGATACTTCGGGTATCGAATTACCTGCCGACCTTATGCAGCTGGCCGAAGATCTCGCACGCAATGTGCATGAGGTCTGGGCGGATGGACGTCGCAGTCAGGGATGGACATATGGTCCCCGGCGCGATGACGTCATGTTACGGCATCCCGGCCTCGTCCCTTATGAAATGCTGACCGAGGAAGAAAAGGATTATGACCGG
This sequence comes from uncultured Bacteroides sp., assembly GCA_964514475.1. Lineage (GTDB taxonomy): Bacteria > Bacteroidota > Bacteroidia > Bacteroidales > Muribaculaceae > CAG-873. The sequence goes on along the minus strand of CAZETN010000024.1, from coordinate 10,260 downwards.
CGTACCGCCCTGTCGACGCTGCGTTTCATTATGTCGCGTGGCTTCCGTATCATGCGCTGACAGTGTCTGATTGCCTTATTTGCAGTAGTGTCGCATCATGCCGTATGACTTGCTCTTGTCAATAATGCTTCTTATGGCTAAATTTGCAATATGAAAATCGGCAGCGAATATATATCAGGTCTACCTGTCGCGGCAATAGCCGACCGTGTGAACAAGGCATTACGGACCAATGCGCGCGCCGTGGTTACCGCGCCTCCCGGTTCGGGCAAATCCACATTACTGCCGCTCACTATTCTGCAGGGTGTAACATCCGGTAAGGTCGTCATGCTTGAGCCGCGGCGTGCGGCAGCGCGCCAGATAGCCATGCGCATGGCGCGGATGATCGGCGAGGAGGCCGGTCAGACGGTAGGTTACCGGATGCGGTTCGAGTCAAAGGTTTCATCGAAAACGCGCCTCGAGGTTGTTACCGAGGGTGTGATGGAGCGTATGCTGACGGATGATCCGACTCTTGACGGAATTGGCGCGGTGATATTCGATGAGTTTCATGAACGCAGTCTGACGGCTGATTTGTCGCTGGCGCTCACACTGGAGGCGCAGAACGTGTTGCGGCCCGACTTGCGTGTGGTCATTATGTCGGCGACAATGGATACCGACGCGTTGTGCCGTCGGCTCGATGCTCCTGTAATACAGGCATCCGGAAAAATGTATGACGTGCGTATATATAATGGGGACGATATAGATATCCGCGAGTGCGCCGAATGTGTGGCCTCCGCCGTACGCAAGGCATGGCGCGAGCAAGAAGGCGACATACTCGCTTTTTTGCCCGGACAGGCCGAAATCCTACGCTGTCAGACTATATTGGAACAGGGACTGCCCGAGGCGTTAATCCTTCCGCTGCACGGAATGCTGCCACCGGCCCAGCAGTACAGGGCTATAGAATACCGGCCCGAAGGAAGCCGCAGGATTGTTCTGGCCACGCCCGTAGCCGAGACATCTCTTACCATAGGCGGTATCCGTACAGTGGTCGATTCGGGCTTCTATCGTGCGGTGCGTTTCAATCCGGTCTCGGGACTGGGTCAACTCGTCACTGAGCGCATTTCGCTTGACATGGCCGTGCAGCGTGCCGGTCGTGCCGGTCGACTCTCGGATGGCATGTGCTATCGTCTCTGGTCCAAGGCCACTGAGTACAGGATGTCTCCGAGTCGTGTGCCCGAAATCCTTGAGGCTGACCTGAGCGCGATGATGCTTGACATAGCCGTATGGGGAGGCTCGGAAGCCGAAAAACTGCCGTGGCTTACACCGCCTCCGGCAGGACACGTAGCCGAAGGCCGCAGGCTGTTGCGCGCCCTCGGTGCGTTCGGCGAAGACAATGCCTTGACCGGGCACGGCAAACAAATTGCAAAACTTCCATGTCATCCACGTATCGCCAATATGCTGGTCAGGGCCTCCGGGGACAGTATGCGCGCACTGGGTGCCGACATCGCGGCCATGCTTGAGGAGAAAGACCCGGTCGGTTCAGACAGTGATGCCGACATCAATACGCGCATAGATCTGCTTCGCCGGCAGCGACGTAAAGGCGATGCTGTTTCAGGTGTGTGGAAGCGTATCGCCGGTGTGGCGTCCCAGTACCGGCGTATTACAGGGTGTGCCGTCGACAATTCGCCGGTAAACGACCTCGATACCGGACGTCTGCTGTTGTACGCGTATCCCGAACGTCTGGCGATGAGGGTGGGGGATGGAGTTTTCCGCTTACCCTCGGGCGAGAATGTGACCATCGGCAGGGAAGATGACCTTGCGGCACGCGAGTTTCTGGCGGTCGCCGCCATGGGCAGACGTATTTTTTTGGCTTCGTCAGTAAGGAGCGAGGATGTCGAGGCTCTGTCGAAACCCTATACCAATATTTCGTGGGATAGCCGTGAGGGGCGCCTTGTCGCCCGTAACGAACTGCGGGTAGGTGTGCTGATTACGGCTACCCGACCTGTCGACAGCGTCTCGCCTGAAACCAAGGCGCAGGTGCTGGCCAGAGCGGCACTGAAAGAGGGTCGGGGAATGTTCGACTTCAACGACTCGGTATGTAGTCTGCAGCAGCGCATAGCCGCTGTGGCTGAATGGCATCCCGAACTCGGACTCCCCGATGTCACGACCGACAGACTGCTGGCCGACACAGCCGAATGGTTGCCGATGTATCTGAGCAAAGCCGCCACGCGTGCCGAATTGCGCCGGATAGACATGTGCCGTGTCATCGAAGGCGTGGTCGGCTATGACATGATGGCTGCCGTGGACCGGATTGCCCCGACCCATATAAAACTGCCCTCAGGCCGCACCGCACGCATCGACTACCGGCCCGGGAGTCCGGACCCGGTTGTCAGCGCGCGCCTTCAGGACTGTCTGGGTATGGCCGATACTCCGCGCATTGACAACGGGCGCCGTCCCGTGCTGATGGAGCTGCTTTCGCCGGGTTATAAGCCTGTGCAGCTCACCCGCGACCTGCGCGGTTTCTGGACGTCGACATATTTCGAAGTCCGAAAAGAGTTGCGCCGCCGTTACCCGAAGCATCGGTGGCCGGACGATCCGTTATCCTACATTTCGGACAAATAACAGGCGTTTCGGGACAGTGCGCTTTTTTAGAATCATCATAAACAATAACGTAAGTGGCTTGTTATCTTTTTATAAAACTGATTAAAAAGGTCCAACTCATAAAATTCTTACGTTATGAAATCATTTAGTGTAAACAATTATCTGGGCGCAAGCCGTTTCTGGTGGCTTGTTGTCGTAGTGGGCATACTGCTGGTGATTGCCGGCTTCTCTTATTGGTTCTGGCCCGTCGCCGGTTTTGCGGTAGCCTCGCAGATTTTCGGCTGGCTGCTTATACTGACTGCAATCGTGCAGCTTTGCGTAGCTGCCGGCCCTGACCACGCCCGGCAGTGGGGATGGTGGCTCGCCGGAGGCATCATCGACATGTTTGTCGGTTTTATGCTTGTCAATAGCGTGCTGCTCAGCGAGATGGTTCTGCCATACTTCCTTGCCTTCCTGTTTATCTACTGGGGTATCGAAGCCTTTATCCACTCCGGCTACGGACGCCACCGCAAAGACTGGTGGCTCGGAATTATCAACGGCGTGCTTCTGCTGATAATCGGCTTCTTTTTCCTGACGGCAAGTTATGTAAGCAACATGGAGATGGTATCGTTCCTGACCTCGATTGCTTTCATTTACTGGGGATTTACGGTTGCCATAGCCGGCTATGCCATGAAACCTGTGCGGTCCGGTAAATAAAGGACTCCGACTGTCCAGTGCACCGGTCCGGTCTGCAGCCCATGCGGACCGGACCGGCGTCGCTGATACCGGTATGTCATGACGTGCAAGCCCCGCTTTTTGTTAAATATACTTATTATAGCGCGAAACCGGGGCATTTATTTCTGCCGCCATGCTCGGGTAACAAAAAAAACAGCTATCTTTGACTAAACTTTTCCAATAAAGGAAAGTCATATAGAAAACGATACGAGTTTACTAATCTTCAAACGTTTACGAGCATGAAATTCCCACACATCCTTATCGGCATGGCTGCCGTGACTCTCCTGCTGGGTATGCCCGAAAGGACACTGGCTCAGGATTACGACGATGACATATACTACAATCCGTCGAAACCTGCCGTGCCGCAGAAGAAGTCAAAGACCATAAAGTATACTCCCACTCCTGATTATCCCGCCGCAGATACCTATTCGCAGGCATACCAGTCCGCAACAGCCGGTGTGACTTCGAACATGCGTGATATCGACGAGTATAACCGGCGTGGTATCTTCGCCCCTGTGGATACTGCCGACGCGCGCGTGGTAAACGCCGACACGCTTGGCGACTTTCTGTACACGCGGCGGATCGAGGCTTTCCATAATCCCGATGTCGTGACGTCAACCGGCAATCAGGACCTTATCGACTATTATTATAGTCAGGGTTATCAGCAGGGCCTTGACGACGGCACCGTCACCAATATCACCGTCAACAGTGTCGATCCCTTCTGGCGGCCCGGATACAACTGGTACGGTTATCCCGGCTGGCGCTGGCGCGTCGGCTACTATGATCCCTGGTATTGGAACAGCTGGGCCTGGGGGCCGTCATGGAGCTGGGGCTGGGGTCCGTCCTGGTCCTGGGGACCGTCATGGGGCTGGGATTGGGGCTGGGGACCCTCATGGCATCCCGGCTGGCATAATCCCGGCGTTGGAGGCAACACAGCCTGGCGTCCGTCGCCCGGGGCAAGCCGTCCTCATGCGTCTACTGGCTCATGGTCGGGTCACCGTCCATCCGCTTCAGGTGCATCGTCAGCCACTGGAACTGCATCCGGCTTTACCCGTCCCGGAAATATGGGCCGAGGCCGTTATACCTACACCGGCACGCAGTCGGGGAACAGACCGGCACAGTCGACGACATCCGGCAACAGCTCACGGCCGACACAGAATTACAACAGCGGCAATTACGGCAACCGCGGCCGATACAACTCGGGCAACAACAATGCGACGCGTACCCGGGATTACAACAGTACCAACTCACGCAGTTCGTCGTGGAGCACTGGTTCAAGCTGGGGCGGCAACCGCGGAGGCGGCTCGTCGTTCGGCTCCGGTTCCGGCAGTCACCGCAGTACCGGGGGCGGCTCGTTCAGCGGCGGCGGTGGCGGAGGAGGAGGAGGACGCGGACGTCGCTGATACACGGCAAATGCCCAATCTCCCTCCACTGATACACTGTAATATCTGAAATCAACTTCTTTTCTCTATCTCATAGTTTTCTTATTTATTATTAGAATATGCGTCAGTCCCTTCGCGCCGGGATGTCGGTTCCCATCCCGCCTCCCGACGCGAATACTGTTTTTAGTGTAGCCAATCCCTGACATCGTATGCGGAGACGGTTTAATGCAAAAATGTTCGCGACCGAACGAACCGCACACCGCAGGTGTTGAATATAAAAGACCTTTAGTCCTGTCTCGAAAAGATGAAGAAAATTTTACGACCAGCTCTGATAGCGACAATGGCTGCGGCTCCCGCGTCGCCCCAGAGTTCTATTGATGCCATGCAGCTCACAGGCAGTGAGTTGCGCGGAACAGCACGTTTTATGGGTATGGGCGGCGCATTTACTGCCCTTGGTGGCGACTTGTCCACTCTGACTCAGAACCCCGGCGGTCTTGGCATATACCGTAAAAGCGAAATCGGTGCCACAATCGACATCAACTTCATGAAGACCACTACCGAAAGCCAGACTAAATTCAGTGACTCCCCGGCAAAAGTAGCCTGCAACAACTTCGGTTATGTCGGTTCGCTGAATCTCGGCCGCAACTCAGTGCTTCGCTACTTCAACTGGGGTGTGTCATATAACCGAATCGCCCAGTTCGACCGCCGCATGTACGGTTATACCGGCAATCAGGGCGGCTCGCTGACAAATTACATAGCAAAGTTCACCAATGCCGCCGGCTATGACGAAAACGAACTCAATTTCGGCGACAAATATAACCCATACAAGAACGGCGACGCTGACTGGCTCTCGATTCTGGCCTACAATTCGTACCTGATCAATACCGTCAACGGCACCACTAACCGCTATATGGGCCTGTACAATTCGAATACCGTGGCCGATGCCGAAATAGGCGTCCGTGAGAAAGGCTACGTAGACGAGTACTCCATCAACTTCGGCGGCAACCTCAGCGACATGATATACTGGGGTATCGGCATCGGCATCACCGACCTCAGTTACAGCCGTGCCGTGACTTATTCAGAGAGCATGGAGCACGCCACTGCATACTGCGGAGCTTCCGGCGTCATAAACAATGCCGACGCAGGATACACTCTCAATAACTACAAACACTTGAGTGCCAACGGCTGGAAACTCAGTTTCGGTCTCATCTTCAAGCCCATCAACGAACTGAGGATTGGCGCCGCCATACACAGTCCTACATATTGGTCGGTCCAGCATAACTACGACGCTAATGTCAGCTACAGCTACAACGACCCTTCGCTTGTTCCCAATGACCCGTTTAAGTCCGAAAAGCCGGAAGTTACCGATGTCGCCGATTTCGACTGGCGCCTCAAAAGCCCCTGGCGCTTTATGATCGGTGTAGCCGGCGTTATCGGTAATAAGGCCATCATCAGCATCGACTACGAACGCAAGGCATATAATGACATGACAATATCCAATGCTACCTATGACGGCTATGGATACATAGATGGTTACCAGGACAACACCGCCATGAATGATGACATCCGCCGGTACTTCAAGGCAACAAATGAATTGCGTATCGGCGCCGAATACCGTGTCACCCCCGCTTTCAGCGTGCGTGCCGGCTACAATCGTCAGATGACAATGGTAAAAGATGACGCGGCAAACGACCAGATGGAGATTGTCACCTCAGGGACCGACCCTTCATATAGCTTTGACAAGGACACCGATAACGTTTCGTTCGGTATGGGATACCGATTTGGCGCTTTTACACTTGACGCCACATATATGTACACACATCGCAAGAGTACTCTGCATGCCTACACCCCATACAACGGCATGCCGACCACAGCGCTTCCTCCCGCCTTTGCGGTCTCGCAGACCAATAATAACGTTGTATTGTCGCTTGCCTATCACTTCTGACTTCTGTCACAGCATGTCACAGCAGGGCTACGCCATTTTTCCGACGGCGTAGCCCTGCCGTTATTTTCGGATGAAGCGGAATGAGGAGGTAGGGGTCATCCAATGCTTATCACGGGTTGTATGTTATATAGGGAAATCCACCCTGATGAAAGGCGAAAAATAGGAGGAGAGGCCATTATGAAGTGCTTCTTATGGATTGTGTGGGTGAATGGTGTTTTGGCGTCCCCGGAGGTAGGCGGCACGTGACAGGGCACGCTGGCGCGGAATTTCGGTGCGTAGGTAGTCGAGATCAAGGTAACGTGGACCGCTGCCGCGATGTATGGGAAAGACGTAACGGTCGCGAAGTTCAAGTGAACGTTCCGAAGCCTCGGAACGCCAGCCGGAAAGGGTTGGGCGCAAGCTGGCAGGAACATTGTCAAGTGTGACGGCTTCGACGTGGCCTGTGCCGGGGTAGCCCATCAGTGTCCACATGGTGCACCCGCGCGGATTCTGACCCGGAGCAACGCCCTCGATTACGACGGAGGCCGAAGTACTGTGGCGCGGTATGAAGTCCTGATCAACAATCCAGTGCATTGTGGTATCGGCGAGGATATCCTTCTGGTACAGATCATGCCAGTAGGAACGTGATGCCACTTCGGTGAAATCCTCGGGAACAAATCCGCCTCCGGCGATGCGGTGGGCAAGTATATGGCGTGCGTTGCTGCAGCGGATATAGCCCATGCCGTCAGTGGAATTTCCGGTTTCTGAATAGTTGGTGCGTACAAGCACATCATTATCGGTATCGTGCAGATAAAACGGAGTATAACGGTAGTCGTCGGTTTCGAAATAAGCACCGTTGCCTTCGGCGTCGATGACTCCGAAGTTGGCCTGTACGCCCAGTGGTTTGGGCAGAGTGTCGAGCAGACGGGCGAAGTCGTCGACGGTTCGGCATACCTGCAGAGCGCGGCTCATAACCCTCCCTTCCATGTCTTTGAGCGAGGCTGTGTCAGGCGCGAGGTTGTACGATGCAGTGTTCATTATTGCGAATCCGGCATCGTTCATGCCCATCCATGCGTCGGAAAGCAGCGAGTCGCCGGCGTTGTAGAGCGCTACATATCCGTATTCTCCCTCATGTCGGGGGGCAACGCGCTCCACAAAGTTATGCTGCGAATCCGTATCGCGGTTTTTCCAAAGCATGGGTCGTCCGTTGGCGGTAGCGCGGCCTCCTACTATCATGGATGTGCAGCACACGCCGGGCAGCGTGTTTCCGACAATTATTACAGCCAAAATCAATGTGCGAAATACGCTTGTGAGAGGCAAGATACTGTTTGTAAGCCGAACCGGTTGCATATTGTAGTCTGTTATGTGATTGGTATTTGGAAAAGAACTGGTTTAAGGTGACGAAGCCAGTGCGTACCCCGGTGATTGCAGATAGCCGGAGCGCACCCTTTGAGTCCGGACTGAAAAACAGTATGAGCCGACACTCAGAACCACTTCGCTGCAAAAGTAATAAATATCTGTCAAATAAAACGAATTCGGGTGCCACAGACAACGAGCCTGATGAAATAATCCGCAATCGGGTACAGCCGCCAAGTTGAATTTGCCGGATAACCGCAGGCGCCGCTATGCGCGGTAGAATGCAACGCGTACCGCATGTGCCCCCCGATAGATTGCGGCATTGCCGTCGCGGCCATCGCGAACCGCGCGGAAGTGATTTTTTTGTATGTTTTATTTGTGTTTTTTGTTAATCTTATTACATTTGTATGTTTTAACATTATAATCTAAATTTGCTAACCTTTCACTGATGCCATCACTACTGAGACGAGTAGCCGATCTTTATATCGACGGATTCCGCAACATGCGTGTCGGACGCCAGTTGTGGGCGTTGATAATAATCAAACTGATTATACTCTTTGCCGTGCTCAAGGTTTTCTTTTTCCCGGATATTGTCAGGGAGCGGACACCGGAGGGGGCGGATCCGTCCGGCACGGTGCGCGCCGAGATTTTAGGCCGTGGACCGCAATAGCATCACTCAGACAAAATCAGGATAATCATCAATCTATTAATATAACCCATTTTACTGACATGAACGAATTGTTAGCCACCGTCGACTGGTCGCGTGCGCAGTTTGCGCTGACGGCCATGTATCACTGGCTCTTCGTGCCATTAACCATCGGACTTGCGCTTATTGTAGCCATCATGGAGACAGTCTATGTACGCACCGGCAATGTGGCATGGAAGGGCCTGACTAAATTCTGGATGACGCTGTTCGGCATCAATTTTGCCGTAGGTGTCGCTACAGGTCTTATTCTTGAATTCGAATTCGGTACCAACTGGTCTAATTACAGCTGGTTTGTCGGAGACATATTCGGAGCGCCGTTAGCCATCGAGGGGCTGTTCGCCTTCTTTCTTGAGGCTACGTTTGTTGCCGTGATGTTCTTCGGGTGGAAAAAGGTATCGCCCCGCTTTCACCTGATGTCGACATGGCTCACCGCCGTGGGTGTCACACTTTCGGCATGGTGGATACTTGTTGCCAACGCCTGGATGCAGTATCCGGTAGGAATGAAATTTGACCCCGCGCAGATGCGCAATGTCATGGACAGTTTTGCAAGTGTGGCCCTGAGTAGTGTCGCCGTCAACAAATTTTTCCACACCGTGCTCGAGGCATGGTGTCTGGCTGCGGTGTTCGTTATAGGCGTTAGCTGCTGGATGCTTTGGAAAAAGCGCAACGAAGAGGGGTGCCGACGTTCTATCAAGGTTGCCGCTTGGGTAGGTGCCGCAGGTATCATTGGCTGTATGTACTTCGGCCACGGGAGTGCAGTAGACGTAGCGCGTCATCAGCCCATGAAGCTCGCAGCCATGGAGGGTCTTAACCGCGGTAGCATCGGTCAGGGTCTCGTAGGTATCGGTATCTTTGACGAAGATGCATTCATGGCCGGAGACCCGGATCCTGTAAAATGCAAAATCGAAATTCCCGGTATGCTGTCGTGGCTTGCAAACGGCACAGCCGACAGCTTCGTTCCTGGCATATCAGACCTTATCGACGGATATGCCCTGACACCGCAGGGCGATACCATAAACACCGTCCCCTATACCGAACGTATGGCGATGGGACGCCAGGCCCGTGCTGCCCTTGCCGCTTACTCAAAGGCCCTGCAGGCCGGCGATACGGCTGCTGCAAATGCATTGCTGCCTGAAATCGAGAAAAACTACCGATATTTCGGCTACGGTTTCCTTGACTCGCCCGAGGACGCAGTTCCTCCTGTTGCGCTGACATTCTATTCGTTCCGCGTGATGGTTATGCTCGGAGGCTATCTTGTGGCTATATTCATTCTCTTCATTGCACTCATATACTGGCGCAAAGGAAAATATCTGAGCAACCGGCTGGTTCTGCTGCTCGGTATCATATCCGTTCCTGTCGTCTATATCTGCAGTCAGGCCGGATGGGTCACCGCCGAGGTCGGACGTCAGCCGTGGGTTGTGCAGGATCTGATGCCTACCGGTGTCGCTATCAGCTCGATACCTACTTCATCGGTAATAATTACTTTTGTCATCTTTGCAGTGCTGTTTACAGCCCTGCTTGCCGCCGAGGTCAGCATCATGTTCAGGCAGATTTCGAAACGCTCGAAGACTGACATACAGAGTGTGAACTGAAAAACAGAA
>CAZETN010000023.1:0-11842 GCA_964514475.1 uncultured Bacteroides sp. | reverse complement strand
TCCTCAGGCCGCGCTAAATAATGGAACCTCGATTTGGATAATCAAACAAAAAGGACTAAATTTGCGTTACAATAACAAACGGAGAGCCGTTGAGTCGATGTCGGCCTGTCAGCATGGCCCTCATCTGACTTAGGATGACATACCACACTGAAGTTGATTGGGAAACTCGTCAAATCTTATTGAAATACCGAGACAAGCTTAGTCGCCCAATGGCGGGCCCCGCCGGCCCCGGTGCCGGTTCCCGGTACGTTCGCGTTCCGGGACATGGGGATTACAAAGGACGGCAGCACTCAAATCCTGTCATATCGGAGTTTCATCGCATCCTTTAGTGTGGCCCTACAGCCGGGACGCCAACTGCAAGGTGTCCCGGTTTTTTTGCGGTTCTGTCGCAAAACGGCAATCGGCGCAGGCGCTGCCGCCCCCACTGCCGTCAGCATTTATTATGGAACAAGCTCTAAATCTGTTTTCGGAAAAGAGCCTTATTCCCGAATTATTTTGTAAATTTGCATTCAGGTCGGCATCCGGCCTACACTCAGTTTTTTCTGAATTCTAACCGTTAATATTAGCAATATACCAATGGAAGTCATCGGTAAAATCATCGAAATCACTCCGATACAGGAGGGAACGTCGCGCACGGGCAATCCCTGGAAAAAGCGCATGTATGTAATCGAAACCCAAGAGAACTATCCCCGCAAGGTGGCCTTCACCGTTTTCGGCGCCGACCGTGTGGCCAATATGGAGGCTACCGTACGCCTCGGCGACATGGTGCGTGTGTCGTTCGACCTCGAGAGCCGCGAATATCAGGGCCGCTGGTACACCGACGCATCGGCATGGCGCATCGACCAGGCTGACGCCGGCGCTCAGCAGGCTGCCCGGCAGCCCGCACCCGCGGCATACCAGGCCCCTGCGGCGGCTCCGGTGCCCCCCGCTCCCGCCGCCAACAGCGAGGACGACCTGCCCTTCTGACAGCGATACGCCCCCAGCCGCCCGGGCACACGAAAACAGCCGGGAGTGTCAGTGCTTTTGTGGTTTCTGACACTCCCGGCCGCTTTATGTCTGCCGATGCGGTTCTGGCGCGGGTCTTACTTCTTTACTCCGCCTTTGGCGCCTTTTACGCCGCCGCCCATGGCAAAGATGTTGCCCGAATACGAGACGGTCTTGCGCAACTGCTCCTCCTTGCGCTTGAGAGCAAGCCGCACGAGCCGGTCCATAAGCCGCTCGAAGCTGAGGTCGCTTGCCTCCCACAGGTAAAAGGACAGCGAACCGGGGATTGTGTTGATTTCGTTGACATAGAGAGCCTTTTCCCTGCGGTCAAGAATGAAGTCGATGCGGCTCACGCCGTGGCAGCCCAGCAGCCTGAAGGTCTCGCCGGCAAAATACTGTATGTTTTTGGTGATGTCGGAGGGCAGGTCGGCCGGAATGCGTTTTTTGGATGCCTGCATGCCGCGCTCGGTCTTGGTGCCGCCCATGTACTTGTCCTCGTACGACAGGATTTCGCCGCTCTTTATAGGCTCTTCGAGCACCGAAGCGTGGTATTCGTCGCAGTCACCAAGCACAGCGCAGTTGATTTCGCAGAGGTCCTCGACAAGATGCTCCACAATGATGCGCGTGGTGTATTTTTCGGCATCGGCGACGGCGCTCTCGAGCTGGGCGCGGTTGTCGGCGCGGTGTATGCCCACGCTCGAGCCCAGGTTGGCGGGCTTGACGATGACGGGATAGCCGATTTTGTTCTCGATCTTCCGTATGGTCTCGTCATGGGCCGAGAACCACTCCTTGTCCGTAAACCACACGTACCTGACTACGGGCACGCCTCCGGCCTCGAGTATCATCTTCATCGTAATCTTGTCCATGCCGTTGGCCGACGACAGCACGTCGCAGCCGGCATAGGGGATGCCGATGGTCTGCAGCACGCCCTGGAAGGTGCCGTCCTCGCCGTTTGAGCCGTGCAGTATGGGCAGCGCCACATCCAGCTCGGCCACAACCTTGTGGTCGTGACGGAAGAGGCCCGCGGTCTTGGTGCTGTACAGCTTGTAGTCGCCGTATACCGGGCGCATGTACACCTCGCGGCACTTGGCCAGCAGAGCGGGTATGTCGCGGTAGTTGGCCACGTCGGTCAGCGCGTCGCCGGTGTACCAGCGTCCCTCTTTGGTGATATATACGGGAATGAGGTCGTAACGCTCGCGGTTCATGGCCGCCATGGCCTGATTGGCGCTGATTACCGATATCTCGTGTTCGGTGGAGCGGCCTCCGAAGAATACTCCTACTTTTGTTTTCATCTTATACAGTTATTTAACAGTCTCTAAGTGTCTGAATTCAGTTATGCCGCAGGCAAGGCGGCGGCGTGGAGGGGATGCCGGAGCTTATCTGAAGGTGTCGGGCAGGTCGTTCTCGATGAGCACCGTGTCGCCGGCACCGCTGTGTTCCATCACGTAGGCGAAAGCCGAACTGAAGTCGGGCATCGTCCTGATGGCGTCGTCGCTCATGCCGCCCTCGCGCAGGCCCTCGACAATGGCGTCGCGGTTATACTCGTTCACAACCACGGCCGTGTCGCAGCAGGCGGCGGCATGGCGCCCCAGCTCCCTGTTGAGCTCGTACTGTCTGTCGCCGAGCTCAATCATACCCGGGGTGATAAGGAAGCGGCGGCCGCCCTGCATCATGGCAAGGACGTCCAGGGCCATGCGCGAACCCGACGGATTGCTGTTGAAGGCATCATCGATCAGCAGCAGCCCGTTGGCCATGCGCCTGCGGCTCAGCCGGTGCTCCACCGGCTCAATGCGGCTCACGGCATACGATATACGGGCATCGGGCACGCCGAGCACCGTGGCCATCGCTATGGCGGCAAGCAGGTCCGAGATGTTGCACTCGCCCAGCAGCTGTGTGCGCAGCTGCAGGCTGCGTCCGTCGCCGTTGACCGTGAAGGTCGTGCCCTCGGCGCCGTAGCTGATGTCGGTGGCCGTGTAGCCGCAGCCGTCGGTGCTGGTGATGCCGTAACGCACGCAGCGGGTATTGTCCACCGGGCGAGCCGCCATTATCTCGAAGTCGTTGTTCACGACGGCGATGCCGTCGGCGGGCAGCGCGTCGGCAAGCTCGAACTTGGTGTCGCGCACGGTCTCGAGGTCATGGAAGGTCTCGAGGTGCTGTGGGCCCACGGCGGTGATGATACCGGCCTGTGGACGCACCAGCTCGCATATCTCGCGGATGTCGCCCTTCTGCTTGGCGCCCATCTCAACTATGAACACTTCGTTATAGGGCTTGAGCATCTCGTTTATGGTGCGCACTACCCCCAGGGTGGTGTTGTAGCTGCCGGGGGTCATCAGCGTATTGTAGTGCTCGCTGAGTATGCGCTGCAGAAAGTACTTGGTGCTGGTTTTTCCGTAACTGCCCGTAATACCCACAATCTTCAGGCCGGGCATCGACTCGAGCTTCTGCCGCGCGCTGCGGTAAAAGCCTTTGTTGATATGCCTCTCGACGGGCTGCAGTAGCAGGTTGGCCAGACGGGTGTACTGGGCCGACAGGCAGAACACGGCAAGCAGGGCTACCGCCGCCTTGTCAAGGACATATTCGGCACCGCGGCAGGCAGCCAGCACGGCCCCGGCCGTAACGGCAGCCAGCAGCCACTGCACCACGCTGATGCGCCGGGCGCGGCGTGTCATGGCCAGCGGCTTCTTGTACTTCTTGCCGGCAAGGCCGAAAATGTTTACCGCCGATATCAGCGAAATCAGATTTACCGACACCAGCGGCACGCTGAGCGTGGACAGCGACGCAAGCACCACAGCTCCCGTAACCAGCCGCATCACCGATGTGCTGTCGGCCGACTGGGTCAGCCAGCGGCAGTAACGCTCGTCGCGATAGGAATTCTGCTGCAGCATCATCAGTTGCCGACGGAATTCGTAGTACAGGGAAACAAGCGCCAGGCACAGCGCGGTTATATAGAACGCTATCATTGTCTTTCAGATTAAAATTCAATATTACAGGGCCGCACCGCATCCCCCCCTTACCGCGAGGGCGTCCCGGCGGCAAGGAAGCTGCGCAGCACGGCGGCGAACTGCACGGGATTTTCGAGAAACGAGTAATGGCCGCAGCCGGGAAACGACACAAGGCCGGCGTCGGCGATGTGCTTCTCCATATACCGGGCGTCGCGCAGCGGAGTGGCCGTATCGTTCTCTCCCCATATGAGCAGCGTGGGCGCCTTGATTGAGTGCAGAACGCCCTCGAGCCCCTCGTTGACGCACTTGCTGAGGATGGCCCGCATACGCGGCGAAGCGGCGTTGTAGTCGGCCGACCCCCGGCGCGAACGCATTCTTTCGATGTAAGCCTCGGCACGGGCCCGCGGCATGACACACCGCACGGCACGCCGGGCCAGCTTGTACGAATACACCTTTATATAGTAACGCGGCCCGCGGCGCGGCTTCATGCCCGCGGCGTCAACAAGGATAAGCTTGTCCACATCGGCGTGTCGCGATGAATAAAGTATGCCCACCCGGCCGCCGAACGAATGCCCCAGCAGGCTCACCCGCTCAAGACCGAGGGCGCTGACAAATTTCTCGATAAAGCAGGTATACTCCTCGACGCCCCAAACTGCCGGAGGCTCGGGCGTCTGGCCGAAACCCGGAAAATCGACCGTATACACCTTGTGGGTGCCCGCGGCCACAGCCGTGATGCTGCGCACGGTGTCGGCACTGCAGCCCCAGCCGTGCATGACCACAAGCGCAGGTGCCCCGTCAGGGCCATCCTCGCGATAATGCAGCCTGATGCCGTCAATGTCAGCGTATCTGTCCATGCTTGTCCGTTTTGGTTCTGCAAAATTATGAAATTTTCCGCGTAATGTCACATTACAACAGCGTTTCTTTTTCGGCACGCACTTTTTTCGTACCTTTGCACAAGGTAAATCAATAAAAATCTTCCTTAAAGACTTACTGAATGGTAGTATTCTTCAAAAAGGGTTCGACTTGCTTCTACGCCGTCGACACCGTCCATCCCTTCACGGATACGGAAAAGCAGAAACTTTCCTGGCTCTTTGACGGAGCACGCCCGCTGAGCGCCCGCAGCATCAAGGGCACCTTTGTCGGCCCCCGCCGCGAAATGATTACCCCCTGGAGCACCAATGCCGTCGAAATCACCCAGAACATGGGCATCGACGGCATTGTGCGTATCGAACAGTTTGAACGCACAGCCGACTCTCCGGCCTTCGACCCCATGCTGCAGCATGTTTACCACGGCCTCGACAGCTCGGTATTCAAAATCGACCGCAAGCCCGACCCGATCGTTCATATCGACGACATACACAGCTATAACCTGAGCGAAGGCCTGGCCCTGTCGCCCGACGAGGAAAACTACCTGTCGCAATTGTCCGCACGCCTCGGACGACCCCTTACGGACAGCGAGGTCTTCGGATTTTCGCAGGTCAACTCCGAACACTGCCGCCACAAGATATTCAACGGCACCTTTGTCATCGACGGCAAGGAGATGCCCGACTCGCTGTTCAGCCTAATCCGCAAAACCAGCCGCGTAAACAAAAACGGCCTCGTCTCGGCTTACAAGGACAACGTAGCCTTTGTCAGCGGCCCCCGGGTGCAGCAGTTCGCACCCGACACCCCGCAGACTTCGGGATATTTCGCCTAAAAACCCCTCGACACCGTCATCTCCCTCAAGGCCGAGACTCACAACTTCCCCACCACCGTTGAGCCCTTCAACGGCGCAGCCACAGCCACAGGCGGCGAAATACGCGACCGCCTCGGCGGCGGATGCGCATCACTGCCTATCGCCGGTACCGCCGTATACATGACCTCATACCCGCGCCTCACACCGGGCCAGCGATGGGAGCTGGCTGTCAGCCCCCGCTCATGGCTCTATCAGACGCCCTCGCAAATCCTGATAAAGGCATCAAACGGAGCATCGGACTTCGGCAACAAATTCGGTCAGCCACTCATCTGCGGCTCCCTGCTCACCTTCGAACACACCGAAAACAACCGCACATACGCATACGACAAGGTAATCATGCTGGCCGGCGGCGTCGGTTTCGCAGCCAGACGCGACGCCCTCAAAGGCACCCCGGCACCAGGACAGAAGGTAGTGCTGCTCGGAGGCGACAACTACCGCATAGGCATGGGCGGCGGCGCAGTATCATCAGTAGCAACCGGGCAGTACGCGAACGCCATCGAGCTCAACGCAGTACAGCGCGCCAACCCCGAAATGCAGAAGCGCGTGGCTAACGTAATCCGCGCTCTTGCCGAAAGCCCATCAAACCCCATCATATCCATCCACGACCACGGCGCAGGCGGACACCTCAACGCCCTGTCCGAACTTGTCGAAGCCACAGGCGGTCGCATCGATATGTCTCAGCTCCCCGTGGGCGACCCCACCCTGTCGGCCAAGGAGATTGTCGGCAACGAGTCGCAGGAGCGCATGGGCATGGTGGTCGAGGCCAAGGACATCCCGCTTGTCGAAGCCATTGCCCAGCGCGAGCGCGCACCGATGTACGTAGTCGGCGAAACCACCGGCGACGACCGCTTTGTATTCGAGCAGAAGGACGGCGTACGCCCCATCGACCTGGGAATGCGCGACATGTTCGGCAACTCCCCAAAAACGGTTATGACAGACAGCACGGTCAAACATTCATACTCGACACCGATGACCGACGAAACCCGTATAGACGAATATCTGCGCGGTGTGCTGTCACTCGAAGCCGTAGCCTGCAAAGACTGGCTCACAAACAAGGTCGACCGCTCGGTTACCGGAAAAATCGCCCGTCAGCAGTGCCAGGGCGAAATACAGCTCCCCCTCTCCGACTGCGGCGTGGTGGCCCTCGACTACCGCGGACACAAAGGCATAGCAACCTCCATAGGCCATGCCCCGCAGATTGCGCTTGCCGACGCAGCAAAAGGCTCGGTGATGTCGGTTGCCGAGGCCCTCACAAACATCGTCGGCGCCGACCTAGAAAAAGGCCTCAGGTCCGTATCCCTGTCGGCAAACTGGATGTGGCCATGCCGAAACGAAGGCGAGGACGCCGCACTGTACCGCGCCGTATCCGCATGCAGCGACTTTGCCTGCGCCCTCGGCATAAACATTCCCACCGGAAAGGACTCCCTTTCAATGACACAGAAATACGGCGACGAAAAAGTAATGGCACCCGGCACGGTAATCATATCGGCCGGAGCCCCCGTCCGCGATATACGCCGCACCGTCTCCCCCGTCGCCATCAGCCGCAAGGGCTCGAAATTCTACTATATCGACTTCTCCGGTCAGGAGTTCAGACTGGGAGGCTCGGCCCTCTACCAGAGCCTGTGCGCCGTGGGCGACGACGTCCCCTGGGTCGAAAGCCCCGAACGCTTTGCTGCCGCATTCTCCCTCATCCAGTCGTGCGTACGCTCACGCATGCTCCTGGCTCTCCACGACGTAAGCGCCGGCGGTATGGCCACGGCCCTGCTCGAAATGTGTTTCCCCAATACAAAGGGCGGCCTTGACATCGTCATACCCGACGATATGATGCACCGCGCAGGCAACGACCTCGTACGCCTGCTCTTCGCCGAGAATTCAGCCGTAATCGTACAGATTGACGGACGCAACAGCGACCGCCTCGAGGCCATGCTGAAGAACGCCGGCGTAAACGGCTGGTGCATCGGCACCACATCAGGCCAGCGCGCCGTAACGGTCTCCGCAACCGGAAAGCCCTCAGTGTCCCTGCCTGTCGATGACCTGCGCGACGTATGGTACCTGCCTTCGTACAGACTCGATTGTCTGCAAAGCGGCGACCAATGCGCCACCCTCCGTTTCGACAACTACAAAAGACAGCCCCTGCGCTTCAATCTGGGCAAAGACTTCGACGGCACACTCGCCTCGCGCGGCCTCTCGTTCGACCGTCCCGCCTCAACAGGCATACGCGCCGCCATCATCCGCGAAAAGGGTGTCAACGGCGACCGCGAAATGGCATACTCGCTCTTCCTGGCCGGCTTCGACGTCAAGGACGTACATATGTCCGACCTGATGAGCGGCCGCGAGTCCCTCGACGACGTCAACCTCATCGTCTTCTGCGGAGGCTTCTCACACTCCGACGTCCTCGGCTCGGCAAAGGGATGGGCTTCGGGCTTCAAGTGGAACGACACAGCTCGCGAGACCCTGCGCCGGTATTATGAGCGCGAGGACACACTGTCGCTGGGTATCTGCAACGGCTGCCAGCTGATGATGGAACTGGGCCTCGTCGTTCCCGCTCCCGCCGAAGGTAAGCCCCGCGCACGCATGGAACACAACATATCGCACAAGTTCGAGTCCAACTACGTAAACGTCGTCATCCCGCAGAACAACTCGGTTATGTTCGGTTCGCTGTCAGGTCGTCGCCTGGGTATATGGGTGGCTCACGGCGAAGGCCGCTTCGAGCTCCCCGGCTCGCTCTCGTCATATAATATCGTCGCCAAATACGCATACAACGCCTACCCAGCCAACCCCAACGGCAGCCGCGGCGCCGTAGCCGGTCTCTGCAGCGACAACGGCCGACACCTGTGCATGATGCCGCACCTCGAGCGTGCCATCTTCCCCTGGCAGTGCGCCAACTATCCCCGCGCCCACCGCAACGACGAGGTGACCCCATGGCTCGACGCCTTCGTCAACGCCCGACTCTGGGTAGAAGCCCACACCAAGTAACCTCCGGAAACCTCTCCCATAACAGAAGAGCGGGCCGTGGGGTCCGCTCTTCTGCTATAATCTACTGTCTGTCTGACACATGCATACCAAGAGTCTTATGTCAGTCCACGCTCTTTCAGCAGGCCGTGACGGTAGGCGTACAGCAGTTCCATCAGCTCGTTGATCTGTGCCTGCAGCTCGCGGCCCTTGTCGGTATCGCGTACACGCATACGGTGGGCGCTCATCTCTACAATCTGGTTGGTGCTGACAATGTCAGTGCCGCTTGATATGGCCTTCTCAGCCGAGGTGAAAGGTTCGTGCTGTACAAGCTCAAAACCGCGGCTATGGAAGACGAGGGTGTAGCCGGCTATGCCTGTGGTTCCGTGATATGCCTTGGCGAAGCCACCGTCAATCACCATCAGCTTTCCGTCGGCCTTGATGGGATTTTCGCCGCTGGCTGCCTTAACGGGGACGTGACCGTTGATGATATGGCGGTGCGTGCCGACAACGCTGAATTCGTCAAGAATCATATCACAGACGGCGTTATCGTCGCGACTGATGTAGTAGTGGCCCTTTTTCTCGGCATGGGTGGACTTGTCATCAATGAAGTAACGCTCGAAAGTCGCCATCTTCGACTTGTCGAAGAGCGGCGAATCAGGACCACACCACAGATACCAGAAGTAGTCAACGGCCTGTTGGCGCTCAAGCTCGTCACTGTCGAAATTGAACGCCGTATGCACCATCTGATTGATGCGGTCGAGCAGAGCGCGGCCCTTCAGCTTCTGGCCGTAAATATCGACTTCTTTAAGTGAATTATCCTCATTCAGTGGCATCGAGGCATG
Source organism: uncultured Bacteroides sp. (assembly GCA_964514475.1). Lineage (GTDB taxonomy): Bacteria > Bacteroidota > Bacteroidia > Bacteroidales > Muribaculaceae > CAG-873. Next base: position 2,384 of record CAZETN010000023.1, on the reverse strand, counting down.
ATATAGCAGATTGCCGTTGTATACTCCATAAATGGCACCGTGACTCAACATAACATGCATATGACGCTGTAGTTTGTCGCTTACAGTAAATGAATGCACCAGCTTGTTTACCAGCTCCTGCTCTTCATCGGTAAGACGATACGGGTCGCCGGGATTGACTGTGGGGAAGCTGGAGTCGTTAAGTGCGTACTCTTTGCCGTCAACCATAACAGTTCCGTTGTCAAAATCGATTCGGTGCAGCAGATTGCGGCTGTCCATACCCCATTCGGGATGGCGCGCAAGCATATGCCCTTCCAGTTTGAACTGAATCACGCTTATGGCCTTATGCATCTGAGCAAGAATATGCAGGCTTTTCTTGGTATGACTGTCATCGTCAGGGTCGACCTTCGGAGCAAATTTGACACACGGATCATCGGCATATTTCTCAATGGCAAACGTCACCAAGGGCACAAGATTAATGCCATAGCCCTCTTCAAGGGTGGCCATATTGGCATATCGCAACGACATACGGAGCACATTGGCGATGCAGGCCGCATTACCGGCAGCAGCTCCCATCCATACTATGTCATGATTACCCCAGGTTACGTCAAAATTCGGATAAACCGTCAGCAGATCCATAATCTGATGTGCGCCCGGTCCTCGGTCGTATATATCTCCGAGTATATGCAGCTGGTCAATGGCCAGCCTCTGTATCACATTGCACATCGCCTCGATAAAGTCATCGGCCTGCCCCGTGATGACTATGGTTTCCACGATGCGGTTAAAATAGGCCTGTTTTTTTATGTCGTCAGGAGTTTCATGCAACAGCTCCTCGATTATGTAAGCATATTCTTTCGGCAACGCCTTGCGCACCTTCGAACGTGTATACTTAGAGGACACACTGCGCACAACCTTCACGAGCTGATTGAGCGTTATCTGATAAAAATTACTTAAGTTGGGCTCAGATGCCTTGATTAGCTCGAGCTTCGGACGTGGGTAATATATCAGAGTACACAAATCCTTGATTTCGCCGGCGCGTAGAGTAGTGCCGAAAATATCCGTAACCTTACGCTTGATATTTCCGGATGCATTCTTGAGTATATGACGAAAAGCCTCATATTCGCCATGCACGTCGGCGACAAAGTGCTCCGTTCCCTTAGGTAAATTCAGTATAGCCTCAAGATTGATTATCTCGGTACTCGCGGCATTGACATTCGGGAAGTTTTGTGCAAGCAACTCAAGCACACGTCTGTCACGTTCAATCTCCGAACTCTTGTATCGTGTTAAAGCCATTTTACAGAATTAAGCAAATGTAGATGCAGTAATCTTAATATTATATAACGGCAGTATAATCTCCAATATTATGTAACCCTCGCGGCCAGTCCAAAGTTCGAAGACCGCATATAGATACTTCTTACAAAAATATACACTATCATACAGTTCTCCCGTACACCCTGCTATGAAGCGTACATATGGCCAACCGCACATCGCCAATATCCCCACGTGCCATAAGCTTCAATGGCACCTCTGGCAACCCGGGGGAATACGGAGGCTGCACATAATCCGCATCCAGAAGATGGAAACCGTTACGCCGATAAAACGCTATACGTCGACACGCAATCTCCCCTGTCTCCTCCGGTTCTACCTCAAGCAGCAGTGGTCCCTCAAGTGCGGAGAGTACTCCGGCACCGATGCCACGTCCCCGCTGCGAAGGTGATACCGCCAAATGCTCAATATAACGGAACGCGTCGAAATTCCAGACTGTAACAAGTCCGACAACGCACTCAGGACAATTGAACAAATCAGGCTTACACCACGCCTTATCCAAATTATCAACAATCTCAAATATACCGTCTCGGCCGTTATCAATTAAAGCATAAAATGCGAAAGCGTCATCATTGACAGGCATATCGTCCCACTCGCGCCTTTCCTCGGGCGGGAAAGCCTCAACATAAATATCCTTCAGCCTATCGTCCGGCCGACATCTCTTTATTATCATAATCGCAAATATACAAAAAACACGCGCCACCGCAAAATCGTAGCCGTAAAAGGCTCTCTACTCCCTATTACCGGCTCATGCAACCCGCTGACTGCCGGAGCATCTCATTTATGCACGCAACATTCCCGTCATGTTATTCTCGTTCAAATTAAACACAGCGTTTTGCTTGCAAAGTTTGCGACCAAAAACACAACGAAAAAAGGCTTTTATCGGACTGTATCCTCATGCAGAGGGACACCACATTGTCAATGCCCCAGCTCACGCCCCGCTCACTGTATTCCCGTTGCATGCCGCACCCAAGCGCCGTCGCCGGGCCATGGACGACCGGTCGCCGGTCATATATGGAGCTGGGGGGGGTGTAGCGGCAGTTCACGCCAAAAACATAAAGGCAGCGAAAAAAGAAAGC
>CAZETN010000022.1:0-11987 GCA_964514475.1 uncultured Bacteroides sp. | reverse complement strand
AATACGGTCGGACCGGAAAAGGTATCCCGAATAAAATGCGGGATTGAAGGCGCTGTAGAACCCCAGCATGTGCATCGGATTGACAATACGTACACCATCTGCCTCGAAAAGGTTGTCTCCGCTGTTTCCGCCGCGCACGGACAGCGATGCCTGAAGTTCGGCAGTGGTGGTCACTGAAGGCAGTGACTTCAGGATTCCCACCGCGTCACCGCTGCCCATAAACGAAGGCTGGGCTGCCATTGCTTTGCCTCCGATAATTACGGAGCCATCCCTGCGGAAAGCGGCAGGCCGGCGCGAAAGATCGGTCTCGACGGTGCCTTCGGGCAATGTATCGGGCACGACAACCGGAGCAGCCCTGATGGTGAAGGCTGCTCCGGTAAGTATGCCTAATGACAGGTAGCGGCGTATGGTCACTTGTCGTAGTCGTTGCGTTCGATACCGGTTATGGTAAAGTATGCGTCAATCAGTTTGTTGTAATGCCCGATAGGACCGTTGAAGGCCTGGCTGGTAAAGAAATCGTCGAAGTAGAAGCCTGTGAGATCCGAGAACACCAGTTTGGGTACATTCTCATAATAGTGTGTCCGGTCAATTACAGGGAAAACAAGGCTATCTTCGGGGAAAGAGTGGATTACAAGTTTTCCGTTAACCCATTCTTCTTCGCCATAAAATTTATGGAGTATTTCCTGAGGTTCGGGGTGCGAAGCTGTCGGCGGAATATATTCGTTTACTGTCCTGTAATATATGCGGAAAGCCTTACCGTCCTTAAGATAATATCCGTATTGCGGAGCACTGTCGCCGTCTGTACCGGTAGGTATGACATAGTCGTCGATTTTGTCGCGGACTTCCCAGGTCACGAAACCTTGGGTCTTGCCGGTTTTGTCGTAGGCGAACTGGATGTCCGACTTACGGTTGAGATAGTTGATAAGTGCGATGTGGTTTTCTTCCTTCGATTCGGCGGTATTGATTATGCCGTTTTCGATACCGAGGTTGTACACGGGCCACGACCTGCGGACAGCCCCGTCGGGATAAACGAGGTCCTCGCTGTCGATGTATGTGGCGGCAAGTTCTCGGGCATTGCGGTAGCCCTTGTAATCGAACAGAACGCCGAATCCCTGGAGTTCGTTGATGATGTCGGTTTCGGCGGTCGCTTTTACGAAGTGGCGGTTGAGCCGTTCATGATCGCCTTCGACGGTCTCCCATGTGGTCTCGTCCTCGTAGTCGCGGGCGGCGTTGTAGTCGGCCTTCATCATGTCGTAGTCCATGAAGCCGAATCCGTCTATCTTGGCATAGCTGTCGTTAAGGTACTTGCCTTCGACGTATGAGATTGTTTTGGACTCGATGGCGCTGTCGGTGATTTTGATTGATATCCTGGACTCTGTTACGTTGCTTTTAAGATTGATGTCAGCGTAGATATGCTGGTTCTGGATGATGTCGAAGTCGATTGTGGTTGTGGCCAGTCTGGTGTCGTTTTTCCAGAATGTCAGCGTCAGTTTGCGGGGGACACGGCTGTTGAAGTCGCTGGTGTCAAAGGTCCAGTAGTCGTCCGAAGCTTCGAGGCGCACTGCGTAATGACCGCTGATCCGGGGGTTCAGGTAACGTACATAGCGCAGTTCAAGATAGTCCGCATTGGCAGTCTTGGTCCAGGTGTTGTTCGAGTGGTTGGCGGTGAATACCCCGGTATAGTCGGCAAAGCGGTAAACATTGAGTGCCGAGGCCATCAGCGGTGCGCCAGTGTTGCAGTCGAGGCTCACGGCACTGCTGACGGCTTTCATTAAGCCGGTGATGGCGTCCGCACTGTTCTTTTCGGTCCAGAACCCTTCCGGCCACGCGTATTCGCAGACCGGGCGGTGCCATACCCAGCCCTGGCTCGTTTCTTCGTCACCGCCGTCGATAAAAAAGTCGCCGAACAGGCCTATCATGTCTGCCTCCTTTTCGGGTACGGCCATTTCGTTGACTTTGTCGGCTATGCTGATCAGGCGTTCTTTCTGAGCGTCGGGAGTGAGTGCCGTTGTGGACACAGGAGCGGTAAACGTGATATAATCGATTGCGTCAAGGTCGATGGTTTCGTTATATCCGGTGATGTTCAGATAACGGCCGTCTTCCGAAAACCGTAGGTCTTCGGCCACTCCGAAGTTGAACTTGGTGAAGGAGTCGCCCTTCTTTACGTACAGTGCCTTTGGAAAGGCGTAGCAGCCTGCTGCCATCAGCGCGGCGGCCACAGGAAGTAAAAATTTTTTCATTTCAGGGCAACTTTAAGGTTATACGTTCCGGACTTGATGATAACTACACCGGCAGCGATTTCGGACAGGTCTACCGTTTCGCCTGTGCTTACGGCCGAAATAGATACAAGATGCCTGCCGCTGATATCGTATACATCAAGCGCGCCGTCTGCAAGCATGCGTACGGTCGATGTCTGTGCATCGAAAGCGAATGTGACACCCTTTCCGATTTCGATGTCGTTTACACCGGCTTCTGGAGTCGATGCCTCGTCGACTGCCATGTTCGACAGTTCGTTACGAGCGAAGGTCGCTACAACGTTGTCGTTGGCGTCAGTCACTGTCATGGTGTTTCCCGCGAATTTGAGCCTGTCGATTTTGTCAAGACTGAGCACGCGCCATCCGGCAGTAGTCTTGATGTGGAGGTAGAGGGCCTCTTCCTCCGCCGCACTGACATTGAGGGCACTTGCTGTCAGCAGAAATGCCAGTGCGATTTTTTTCAAAAATGCCATAAATAATGTGATAGGATTAAGTATAAAAATATTGCAAAAAACTCTTTTAGGATTAGCCGGATTGGGGCAACCGTCTGAATTTACCATGACAATGTTCCGGTTGCGCATGCCGGTGAATGCTGAGTCAGACAATCCCTGTTCTGCATGGTATTATCGGGCTATTACCGGCATTCCCTCCGCAAATATAGTGAAAAAGGAACAAATAACCGCTGTATATGTGGTTTTTAACTACTGTGGCGGGAAAATATCGGTGGCACGGATGACTATAAATCGAGGGTGAGGGTAGGGTACAGGACCGCGCGGGCGCCATAGCTGCACTTCTGGCGCAGCAGCCCCGGGTTTACCTCGCGGCCGCCGTCTTCGTTCGAGGTGCCGAAGTCGAAGTAACGGCAGTGGGGAGTGTAGTCTTCAATCAGGGTGTGGTATAGAGCGGTGACGGCCGACAGTTCCTTGCCGCGGGGAGTGGCGGCAGTGTACTGGCTGTGGGCCACCAGGCCTGTGTTGTAGATTACGATTCCGGCAAGCAGTTCTCCATCGGCGGTGGCGGTATGCAGGCGTATGTTCTGAGGAAAGCGGGCGGCAAGCATACGTATTTCGTCAAGTGTGTGTACGGGTTTGGCTCCGTAGCGCGACTGCAGCAACTGGCTGAGTATATCCCAGAATTTCTCCCAGTCGTCCGAGTGCGAGCACTGTATACCGGCATTCAGTGCTTTGCGGGCGCGTTGGCGCGCCCCCTGGTCGAAGGCGATGGGGTTGGTAAGGTCGATTACCGACGATACGTTTGCCGATGTCACTGAGGCGCCGGCGCGGATCAGCGCGTACAGGTCCTCTTCGGCAGGCCGGCTGTGGTATATATGCGGTATGGGCTTGTACACAAGCTTTCTGATGCCTTCCCCTTTCAGATGCTGACGCAAGGTCTCGGTTATTTCGAGCATGTCCAGGGTGTCGCAGCGCCTCGGTGGCAATAGCCAGCCGCCATATGTCAGGCCCCGGTGCGAGTACAGGGTGTCGCCTTCGCGGCACGCCGGCAGCATTGCCAGGATGTGACCTCGGTCGTCGCGGGCAATGAGCGAGGCGTCGTGGAAGCGGCAGGCATGGTAGTCCATATATCCGCGTGACATCAGAAAGTTTGCGTTGCGGCTTGTGGACACAAAGTCATCCCAGTCGCGGCGGTCGCGGTCGGCGTTGTACGGGCGTATCTCAATCATGACAGCTCGATGAGTGAGTCGTAAGCGAAATCGCGGACGGCGCGGGTGCCTATTACAGAGTCCCATAGCATCGGCGACAGGCCGCTGCCGGGACGTTTTACCGTTATGTTTTCTTCGGTAAGGAGTTCGCCCTTGCTTATGCCGCGGGCCGCGACAATGCTTTTACGTGCGACCTCGATGTTGGGGCGTTCGGCTTCGGCGACAGTCTTTTCGCCGGTTCCGAGAGCTGTTTCAGCGTGGCGGACGGCTTTGACGAGCGCGTCAAGCTCGGCAGGGTCGAGACTGGCACGGTGGTCCGGTCCGGGCATATTCTTGTCCAGAGTAAAGTGTTTTTCGATAACCCGGGCACCCATAGCCACTGCTGCCACGCTTACCTCTATGCCTATGGTGTGGTCGCTGTAGCCTACAGCGGCGCATCCGAGTGTCTCCAGGGCTTTCATCGCGCGCAGATTGACGGCATCGTATGGTGTGGGATACTGCGTGGTGCAGTGCAGCAGAACAATATTGGAGCGCGGTGTTCCGGCCTTTTCAAGTATCTTGACCGCATCCTCCGTTTCCTCAAGGGTGCTCATGCCTGTCGACATTATGACTTTCTGGCCGAGGGCGCCGATTTTGCGCAGGTACGGCAGGTTGGTGATTTCGCCGCTTGGAATTTTCCACCAGTCCATGCCCAGGGGTTCCAGACAGTCGACCGACACCAGGTCGAAGGGGGTGCTCATAAAGCCGATACCTTCGGCGTGGCACAATTCGGAAAGCTCCCTGTAGTCGCACAGAGGCAGGTGAATGGCCTTGCACATCTCGAGTTGCGACTGCCCCTCGCCGGTGGTCTCTTTCTGGTATTCGGCCTTTGGAGCGATTGTGGAGATGACCAGTTCGGGTACGGCAGTCTGGAATTTTACATAGTCGGCCCCGCATCGACGGGCCACGCGCACCATCCGGCGAGCTGTCTCCAGGTCGCCGTTGTGGTTGACGCCGGCTTCGGCGATGATGATAACTTTATCTGTCATAAGTAAGTTTCAAAAATCAGTTTGTCATCAAGTAAGTCCGGATTCTTATGAAATTTCCATAAGCTAATTTCGTCAACTTACCTGACGGTTTATTTCACAGGAAATACACATTCGTCAAGGTAACGGCATACAACCGCATCGCGCCAATCGGTTGCGGGCACGGCCGCTGTTCCGGCACTTTCGTCGAGGATAAAGCCCGGCAGTCCGACGCCGCAGGCTACCGAGGCAACGGCGCCTCCGCCCAGACGAGGGTTTATCTCCATGACGTAGACTCTGCCGCTGTCAAGATCTTCGATGAGCTGCACGGTCACGGCTCCGCGCAGCGACATGGCCGTCAGTACACGGCGTGCCAGACTCTCGTACGTGTCATTGTGTACGACGGTGGTGCGCACTACTTCGCCGCCTGCCACTTCGTCGCGTATGCGCGGTACGGCGCAGATGATGTCGCCGGAGAACATGCTTACGTAGCAGTCAACTGTGATTTCGCGGCGATGGTCGAAACGGCGCTGGAACAGATATTCGCAAGCGGGGGACAGACGACGCAGGTCATCGGCACTGTCGATGGCGACGATGCCCTTCGAGGCCGAACCGTGGCGCGGTTTGGCGATTACCGGAAAGGCGAGGGGTGCGGTGATGTCAGCTGTCTCGGGTACGGGCAGCCCCGCCTCCGAGAGGGCGTCATTGGCGCGCACTTTGTCGAACATAAGCTCGGCCACGCCGGCGGGTGATGTCGGACTGAAGATGTCAGGCGTCCTTTCCGCGACCAGGGCGGCCACGGCGACAGCTCCGTCGACAAAGGGCACTATGACGGAGATGCCGTGCCGGCGGCATACGTCCGTGATGTCGGCGGCTACCTCCGGGTCGCGCCACCGTCTGCCGATGATAACGGTGCCTTCCGTAGCGATGGGAACCCGGGCGCACATCTCGTAGCTGAATATTTCGGCCACGGTTCCGCGACGGCGTGCGGCCTCTTTGAAGTGTCGGGCCATGGACACGCGTTTGGCCCCTCCCAGAAACAAGATACCTGTACGCCTGTCCATCATTGGTTGTAGATGTCGGGTTTGTAACCGGCCATGTTGCCGGGTGTCGTGAACCATTCGACGGTTTTACGCAGCCCGGCTTCGAGGTCGTACTGCGGGCGCCATCCGGTCAGGGTTGTCATCAGCGTGTTGTCGCCGCAGAGACGGAACACTTCGCTGTTGGCCGGGCGCAGACGCCCGGGGTCGGTGACAAACTCTACGTCCGAACCCATGATTTTCTTGATCAGATCAAGCGTCTCGCGCATCGAATAGTCACGGCCGGTGGCAATGTTTATCTCGCGTCCGAGCACCTTGTCATCGTCGGCGTTAGCCAGCGCGATGAACCCGGCAGCGGTGTCAGTGACGAAGTTGAAGTCGCGGGTGGGGGTCAGGTCGCCGACCTTGATTGTCTTCATGCCCGAGGCAATCTGAGTAATGATTGTGGGTATGAAGGCGCGTGCGCTCTGCCGCGGTCCGTAGGTGTTGAAAGGACGTACGATGACGACGGGGAGGTTGAAGGCGTTGTAGAAACTCTTGGCAATGGCGTCGGCACCGATTTTGGTTGCCGAATACGGCGACTGCGGCTGCCGGGGGTGCTTCTCGTCGATGGGTACGTACATGGCTGTGCCGTATACCTCGCTGGTGCTGGTGACAAGTATTCGGCGCACACCGCAGTCGCGCGCAGCCTGACACATGTTGAGTGTGCCGCGTATATTTGTGTCTACATAGCTGTCCGGCGCCACGTAGCTGTACGGTATGGCTATCAGGGCGGCCAGGTGGAAGACTGTGTCGACGCCGCGCGATATGTGCCGGCAGAAATCCGGGTCGCGGACATCGCCGCGGACAACCTCGAGTTCGGGGCATGCCGGTATCTGCTCGAGCCATCCCCAGTTATTGAACGAGTTATACTGGGCCAGCGCGCGTACGCGCCAGCCGTCGGCAAGCAGCTGCTGGGTCAGATGCGAGCCTATGAAACCGTCGGCGCCGGTAACCAGCGCCAGCCGTCTGTTATCTGTCGTGGAGTTCATGTCAGTGTTGTTTCCGTAAATAGTAGGTGACGGTTTTACCGTCGGAGGTTATCTGCTGCAGGGTTACTGCCTTTGAGGTCGAGGACAGAATCTTGCAGCGGGTGACGCCTTTGGGCGTGAAGTAAAGCCATGCCGGAGCGTCGTATATGGACTGGGCATAGTCACCCATGTCGTCGCGGTGGTTGTAATCGAAGTCGATTTCGCCGTTTTCTTCGTGCCACGTTCCGTAGCATTCGGTGACGTCGGCCAGCGGAGTGGTACGGGTAATGAGTACCACATTGTTCTGGAAGGCGAAGTTGGTCCAGCCGTCTGAGTCAAGGCTCTTGTCTTCGACGCCGTCGACAGCCATACGTTCGAGCGACCATAGGCCGTACCAGATGCCTATGTCGCCGTTGTTTGTCTTGCAGCCGGTGAACAGTCCCAGCGTCAGCAAAAACACGGTATAGAATAATGTCCGTTTCATAAAGTCTTATTTTGCAAGGGATATGTTGCCGGTATAGCTCAGCGACAGCAATACGCCGAAATTGTCGCCGCGCAGGCTGCCGGCATCGAACGACAGCGCGCCAGTGGCCGAGATGCCGCTCAGCGTGCCTGTGCCGTGCCAGCCGACCTGTGCGAGTGCCGAAGTGTTGTGCATAACGTGCTGCGCCGGAATGCGGCCTGTACCGAAAGCGCGGCAGTAGCTGACGGCGGCTTTCCAGCCGAAGCGGTCGCTGATGTCGCCTTCGGCTGCGAGGTGGAAGCCGTTGGCGCGTGTGTGGCGGAACTGTAGGTCGCCGTCAGTATTGTATATGGGAGCCGGAATGAACGGGGTGCCCATCGACATGCCGAAGTGCATGTAAGCGTGCATGCCCGAGTTGTTGTAGTAGTCATCGGCTCCGGTGGCCTCGTCAGTCATGTCGGTGCCCTCGTGGTCGCCAGGCGCCCAGTGTACCGGACCCGACTGGTCGCGGAAGTCGATATACTCGGCAACCGCGGCGCGAAGTATGTGGCGTCCGGCGGAGGTACGTCGGTATTCCAGACCCCAGAGGCCGTCCCATTTGTTGCGCCGTCCCATCGACGAGCCGTCTTCCCACAGCCACTGGAAGTAGCCGCTTATCTGGTGCCCGCCGTGCAGGGTGTAGCGGGCGCGCAGGTCCCAGCTGCCCAACGAACTGCCGTCTACGTAGCCGTCGGCGCCGGTGTCCTTGCGCGGGATAATCATGCGGAAGAATGTCTTTGCACTTTCCGAGTTATGTATGGTGCGCACATGCTTGCCCTGACTGTACATCTCGGTGTTGCCGCCGAAGAAACTGGCGGCCTGCACGCCGACTGTCACACTCAGGGGCCTGGACGGATCGGTGCGGAAATAGATGTTGCGGTAGGCGTAAAGCGAGCCCAGGGTGATGTGGCGGTTCCAGTAGTTGTAATGGTTCTTGAGGTACGAGCCGTCGCACATCTTTCCGTATGCGATGGTGCCGGTAATCTGCACCCAGCCGCGGGTAAAGGGTATGTTCTGGAAGTCGATAAATCCCGCGCGCACCTGAGCCACGGGACGTGCCGAGTTACCGGCAACGAGGTCGCCGCTCGACAGGGAGTTGTCCACCAGCAGGCTCAGTTGCTCGCGCATGCCGGCCTGTACGAAGACTCCGCGATATTTGACTCCAGCCCACAGCTGCTGTATCCATGCATAAGGCATGCCTTGTCTACGGGTTGTCCAGGCGCTGCCGTTGTCGGTGCTCAGGGCGTAGTCGGCGCGTCGGCTCCATCCGGCGACACCTTCGAAACCGGCCGACCAGCTGAAACGTCGGTCATAGTCATAGTCTTTGCCTATATATCCGTCGGCAAGGGCCTCGCCGCCCATAGGAGTCATACCATAGTTGCCCCAGCTCAGAAGATATGGGTTGAACTCCTTTGACGCACCCCCGCCGATGGCGGTGACACGCCAGGTAAGGGTGTCGCCCTGGGCGCCTTCGGCACGTCCGGCCTCCTGGGCCGTGGCCGACACTGCACCCAAAAACGTCAGCAGTCCGGCAAGACACAGACGCCGGTGTCCGTAAAGACAAAACTTTTGAAACATAAGTCAGGTTAGTATTATCGCACAAAAATACAGAAAAAAAAGCAGACGCCAAAACACTGCGGCCTGTAGCTTCGCCACGTATAAACCCGGATTTGCGCGCTGCCCCTTATAGGGAACGGCAAATCCGGGTTTTCGGTTCATCGCCGGTGGACGCGCGTGGCTATTTTATCAGGATTCTGCAAGCTTCCGAATTCGTGCGGCGTATATATATCCCCGGTGCGGGAGGTACGTCGGCCGGCATGCGTATGCCCTGCAGGTTATAATATACCGCGGGGCCTGTGCTAACGTCGGCCGCTATGTCCTCGGCTCCGGTAGTGATGCGTGTTGTAAGCTGGTAACCCGCGATGCCGTTCTGGTTGCAGAGTCCGTAGATATATGTTGTGGTGGGATTGTCAACGCCGGTGGCGCTGGTTTCGCCGTGCCCCGTCTGCATGTAGACCGCCGGGGCGCCATAGTCGGCCGAAGCGCTCATGACTGTGCCCATGTAATCGCCGGCAGGCATCTCTGTCACCATACGCTCGCCGCTGAATCCGGAGGCCGGGTCGTCGAGGGCGCATATGCCCCAGGCCATGCCGGAGGCAGAGCGCGCGTCGCTCTGATGGTCGCGTGCAGGAACCACCATAAACCATCCGCCTCCGTGTCTGAAGGCGGTTACTCCTCCGGCCTTTGTCTTCGGCAGTGTCGAGGCAGCAAGAGTATTGCCGCCGGTTATGTCAGCCAACAGGCACATACCGGCGCTGTTATTGCTCGCTTTCAGAAGCACCTTGTTCTCGCTGAGGGGATGTATGTAAGGCACGATACCGGAGTAGGTGTCGAGGCCGACGCATGTCTTCGAGCTGGTGTCGACAGTCCCCTGATGTACCGTCCACCGGTAGGCGCAGTTTGTATTGCCGCTGCGGGCCACGGCCATTATGTATCCGGTGCCTTCCATCAGGTCGCCGTAGACACGCGCGTGGTCGAACCTGTATGTGGGGTCGGTGTATGCAAGCAGCGTCTTTACGGAGGCGGTGCGGCTTGACTCGTCGATGTGCGTTACCACGCCGACACAGAATTTACTGGTGGCCGCTGCCAGTGTATGCACGTACAGCCGGTTTCGGCGGTCGACGGATAATCCGTTGACAGGATAGGTGCCCCCCCACTGCTGGTCGAACGACAGGTTTATATCGCCGACATTCTCGCCGGTGCGGGCGTCGATGCGCACCAGATGCGGAGTCGTGGTTTTGCTGGACAGATACACTATGTCGCGTGCCTGGTCAGAGTCGGCCGGGCGTACGCATATGTCGCGAATGTCTCCGTCGGCGCCGAAATCGCCGAAGGGGCTGATGTCGGCCTTGCGTATCCACAGCGACTGCAGGTCGGCCTTTTTGCCCGATGCAAGGTCAATGACCAGATCGGTGGTTATGTCTTTTGACTGCACATATCCCTCTTCGGTCAGATAGCCTTTTTCTATAATGCCATTGCCCACGGCAAATGCACGCGTTTCGCTGCTGACGGCGCCTGTGCCCTTACGGGTGCAGTAGACACGCCACCAATATCTGCCGTTGCCCAGTTCGTAGGGGTCGACGCGATGCTGAAGCCATACTTTGCCTTGCGCGTCAGGGACTTCGTACCATACATTGGAACTCAGTACAGGGACGCCCTGACATCCTGCGTTGTCAAAAATCTGCAGTTCGGTGTCCGTGCTGCTGTCAGTCACCAGACTGGCGACGAAGTTGGTGGCTTCGGACAAAGTTATTCCATCGAGTGGTCTGAACAGTTCAGGTTTAGCCAGGGCATCGGCTATCACTACGAAACTGCGTATGTCGGAGTATACCGACTCCACGCCTCCGCGGTCGACACGTGCCCGCCAATAATATGTACCCGGCTCGCTGATGTCGGCGTATGGCACTGTGGCGACAGTGCCGGTGTATTCGAGCTGCACGCTGCCGAAGCCGGGACTGCGCGAAATCTGTATTACGGTCTTTTCGCCCGGGTATCCTTCCATGACATTTTCGACTGCGAATTCGGTGTCGGCGGTCAGGCGCACACCGTCGGCAGGCCGCAGCAGCACCGGTTTGGCCAGAGGTTCCGGCTTTACAGGCACATCGCCGTAATATGACGGCTCCCATTCGTGGCCGTACCGGTCAAGACAACGTACGACATAATAGTGTCCCGAGCCTTTGTCTCCGGGGATGTCCATGGCTCCTCCGTAAGTTACTCCAAGCAGATACTGAGCCTTGATGCCGCCGTCATCGTCCGCGGCGTCAAAGGTGTATACCGACACCGGTATTGCGTACACACTGTACCGCATGGCGCCGGTGCCGTTGCCCAGTGCGGCTCCGACGGCAGCTTTCGTTGTCCAGTTCAGCCTGGTGACACTGGCGCCGTTGTAGCTTGCCCACAGCCCGGTTACAGTACCCGGGTCATTGCCGCGGGGCGCGCCGCTGCCGTAGACGGTGAATTCGGGTGTAAGGGCCTTGTAGCGGTAAACACCTCCTGCCATAAGTGAGCGTACTCCGTCCATGAGGCCGCGCATGCTGTAAAATACTGATCCGAAGGGCGCGTCGGCCTCGCCGCCCTCCTTGCGCACGCAGTCGATTTTCAGTTTCTCAAGGTCATAACCTGCCTGTCCGTTGTAGGAGGAACTGGCAAAATATACGTACGATACCGAATGGCTGGCGTAAAAATGGACATCATGCCTTTTGGCGAAACGTGTCCACCATTCGCAGCAGCCTTTGAAGGGAGACTTGGCGGCATTGTACTGCCAGTATATCTGCGGCGAGATGAAGTCGACGGTGCGTTCGTGTACCCAATGTATGGGATCGGAGAATATCCCGTCGTACTGCCAGTCGTCAGTGGTTACTCCGTATGCCGAAGGCAGAGCGGGGGCTGTTTCGTCGCTGAGGTTGGCCAGACCCTTGTAGGCCACTCCGGCCGGGCTGATGCCGAATTTGACCCA
>CAZETN010000021.1:0-12095 GCA_964514475.1 uncultured Bacteroides sp. | reverse complement strand
CGAACAGATCAAGGTATCGGAGTACAACGTCGCCGGTGAAAAGACCAAGGAAGAGCAGGTTGCCAAAGCCGTCGAGAACGCTCTGAAAAAGGCCGGCATCAATCCCAATCTGGTTGACAGCGAAGACCACATCGCTTCGAACATCGCCAAGGGATGGCTCACCGAAGAAGAGGCTGAAAAGGCTCGCACTATCGCCAAAGAAACCGCAGAAGCCAAGGCTGCCAACCTGCCCGAGCAGATGATCAACAACATCGCCCAGGGCCGCATGAACAAGTTCTTCAAAGAATCTTGCCTCATGGAGCAGGAGTCGGTTAAGGACCCCAAGGTCACCATCGGCCAGTTCCTTAACCAGACTTCGAAAGGCCTTGAAGCCATCGACTTCAAGCGCGTAAACCTCAACGAGGACTGATAACCGGCACGCTTATCCGACCAATAAAAAAAGTACCGTCTCATGAGACGGTACTTTTTTTTATTGTCATACGGCCAGAAGGCCCACAGACATTGCGGGCCGGCTTTCGCTCAGAACAGCCACGCGGCCGTGACAGTCCAATAGCGGTTTTTGCCGTCGATGTCCTGCTTACCTCCTGTAGCACCAATCATCTCGGCGGCTTTGGAGATGCCTATACCGTATGAGGCGCTGACCTGGAGGTGCGACACCAGCTCGACACCAAGGCCGAAATTCCAGGCCACATCAACCTTCTTGCTTTTCCACGCTTCATTGATGCCCGTTCCGGAAGTCAGAAAGGCGAAATCGGGGCCCGTGAAGACATACGGCGCAAGCACCTTGCTCACCAGCGGAAGGCTGAATTTATACTTGACATTGATGGGAATGTCGATGTAGTCGCGGTTCTTAGCCGTGACATCCTCGTTCTGTGACAAGAATTCGGCACTGCGGCGCACATACATAACCGATGCGTCGACACCGAAGCCGAAGAGGCCGGAGACCTCGAACTGCAGACCTCCTGTAAAGCCGGCGCGGTTGTCGCTGGTAAACAAATCTTCGTTAAAATGCAGTTTGTTGACTTCAAGGCCTACTCGCGGACCGAAACGGAAACCTGCCTGAGCCGGCACCACTGATACCAGAGCCAGTACGGCGGCAAGCAGAATAGCTTTTAGTGTGATTTTTGTTTTCATTAGCTTGTCTGTTTAATATTATATTAACGTTTGGGACTGTCGTATCACAAAATTACGAATAATTTCAAAACTGCCAAGTCGTGCCTCTGTTATTATTGCCATTTTTATATTACCTTTGCAATATGACACCAGAAGAAAAACTGCATATCGAAGAAAAGGTTGTGGAGATGCTCCGCACCGTTTTCGACCCTGAAATCCCCGTTGATATTTACTCGCTGGGGCTTATATACAAAATCGACGTCAAGGACAGCGGCGAGCTGGACGTGGACATGACGCTTACTGCCCCAAACTGCCCCGCAGCCGACTTCATTGTCGAGGACGCACGCCTCAAACTTGAAAGCATTGACGGCGTCAGGACAGTGAACATCAACATTGTATTCGAACCCGAATGGACTCAGGATATGATGTCAGAGGAAGCCAAACTCGAACTCGGCATGATGTGACCGGACAATACCGGCCGCACCAACCATCGACCTCCCCCGCTCCACCCTACGGCATGACTGACACACATCGCACCAAAACCTACTTTATCTCCGACGCACATCTCGGAGCCGCCTATATCGCCGATCCTCGCGAGCATGAACGCCACATAGCTC
Organism: uncultured Bacteroides sp.; assembly: GCA_964514475.1. Lineage (GTDB taxonomy): Bacteria > Bacteroidota > Bacteroidia > Bacteroidales > Muribaculaceae > CAG-873. Next base: position 10,365 of record CAZETN010000021.1, on the reverse strand, counting down.
ACATGCTTGACGAGATGCGCGGCGACGCCAAGGCTGTATACATGCTCGGTGACATGATCGATTTCTGGTTCGAGTACCGGAACGTGGTTCCTCGCGGATATACTCGTTTCTTCGCCGCAATCACCCGTCTCACCGATTCCGGCATACCGGTGTATTGGTTCAAAGGTAACCATGACATGTGGACACAAGGCTATCTCGCCGACGAACTGGGTGTGACCGTCATAGACAACGAGTTTGTAACCGAAATAGACGGCCACCGGTTTTATCTGGCTCACGGCGATGCCGAAGGGCCCCAGAAAACGGGATACCGTATTTTACGCGCAATTTTCCGTAACAAAGTGTGCCGGCGTATCGGTTCGGCGCTGCATCCACGGCTGCTTCTCGGTTTCGGCAACAGCTGGAGCTGCAGCAATCGGCGCCGTCACGACCCGGATGGAATTGCCGCCCCTTACTGCGGCGATGACTGCGAGCCGCAAATGATTTTTGCCCGAAAGTACTCGGCCAGCCATCCCGACATCGAACATTACGTATTCGGGCATCGTCACATCGCACTCCAGCGCCGGGTGCCGGGCAGTAATGCTTTGCTTACAGTCCTGGGCGACTGTTTTCGCGGTTTTCATTACGCGGTTTTCGATGGCAAAAAAATGGAATTAAAGCAAAAAGACAGCGTGCAAGCTTGATTAAATATTTTTTAACAATTATACAAAATCAAGCCGTTCCAGTTAATCATTTCCGTTATTCAGCTGAATACAAGAAAGTTACAGCGTCACCAAACCTCACAGTAAAAAAGTATGCCAAATAAACATGCTATATAACATATTAAATAATTTGGCACAATGTCACAGGAGCGCTATCTTTGTATCGCAAACCTAAACAATCTTTTTTACCTTAGAAATTGTACCTATTGGAAACCTAAGAAAGGAACTGCGTGAGCAGTCCCTTTTTTTATTTACCACCTGCCTGCCGCTTAAGCATCTCGTGCCGGCAACTAATCAGCGGGCGCGCCGGAAGGTATAATCTCGGTGGTTGATTTCACACGACATTATATCGTTCTTGACTTTAATGTCATCGATTTTGGAGAACTTCGAATAATAATCGCTGACAATCGGGGTAAGCATCCGGGTGTATCGCTCAACCAAAGCCGGACGCAACGAATCGATTTGCGGAGCCTGACTGCCGGTCAGCACATTTTCAGAATAATTGACGCCATCCGGGTCGACAGTCACTCTTATCGAAGAGGGATCAATGGCGACAATAATCTCGTCACGGTCATCGAAATGATATGAGCCCGAGCATACTGCCGTTGCGGCGATGCTGACCTCGTACGGATCAACTACCTGACCTTCGAACGGTACCGAGTTAATGGCATCTATATCAGACACAAATTCTACCGCTCCCGAACCGCTATGGTTGATGTCAGGTATAAAAGTAATCTGCGTGGCTACCTGCGTGGTGATGTTTACGGACGGACCATTGCCTGAGGCTGTGACTGAAGCCGCCTGTGGAACGTCGATGCGCGTCGGTGTAGCGCTCCAGGTACCTTTTACGTCGGCAAGGCGCGAGCATGCCGTGACACAAAGTAAAACAACGCCTGCAGCCAAGGCAATTCGCGCCTTAAGCGGGCCTATTCTGAGTTTTTGCATAGTCTGAGACGATAATAAAATTAAACAAAGGCGAACGGGTAAAAGACAGGTTGTCTCCCGGTTTTGAAATATTAACGTCACTGCCCGCGTATTTGTTCGGGACAAGAGTATGCAAAAAAGATGCAGAAACCTTTAGCGCTGCGACGGAGGGAGCGCCGAAGCAATCGCCTCGCGCGACTGCGAAATCAGCGTGGCCTGATTGTGCTGACTGTCTGCACCCGGAGCTATCGCCGGATGGATGGTTAGAGTTATACGGCCGGGCAACGGCAGCTTGGCGGTCACAGGCATAATCCCGTACGCGCCATTGATTGTAATAGGCACTACAGGAAGTCCGAATTCGGTAGCGAGCATATAGGCTCCGCGCTTGAAAGTTCCAAGACGCCCGGTCTTTGTACGTGAACCCTCGGGAAAGACCACCACACTCATTCTGCCTGCAAGTATCTTCTCGGCTTTCTGCATCGTATGCTGTATGGCCGACGGACTCGATTTATCGACAAAAATCTGACCTCCCCGCTTACACGCCCAGCCGACGAGCGGTATGTTTTCGAGGCTCTTTTTCATCATCCATTTGAAATTATGCCCGAGCCATCCGTATATGGCAAAAATATCGTAAGCTCCCTGATGGTTGGCAACGAACACATAGCTGACACCCTTGCTCACATTCTCGCGACCGCGAACTGTCACCGTACACAGGGTCAGCCACATCATTAGCCTCGACCAGATTACCGAAGGCCAGTAAGCCCAGAAGCGGCCACCACCGCAAATCGAGCCGATAGCAACAGTAACAGCCGTCAACGCCGTAAGCACAAGCATAAGCGGCATCATTATGCAAAACTGGTATATACGGTAAAGGACAAGGGTAAATCCGGGCATGATCAGTAAGCGGTTTGCGTGTGTACAAATGTACAGATTTTTTTGTTATGACACAAAAAACCGCATAGGCAAATCGCCTGCGTCACTAAAAGACACACTCAGTCCATGACTGTTGTCTGCTGCACAATAACTGTGGGCAGATTGTCGTCGTAGGATGGCAAGATTTTTCGTACCTCACCGGAACCGGCGGCAATCAGCAGGGTCGGATAAGCCGTCACTCCGCAATCACGCACCATTGAACGGGCGCCGACGAGTATATGCTCGTTAGGACGCTGCGGGCCTGCCGGAAAGATATCCTCTATAGCATCGAGGTCCTGAGTAGCAAAGGCGTAAATAATATCGAAGTCGCGCACGGCGTTTTCCGAAGCCTCCCTCAGACCTGACACCGTAGACCGCGCCGATTCTACCTTCGGGTCGATGAAGGCGATGACAACAGGTACTCTGAAACGTTCACCGTGGTGGTGGGTATAGCGCTCGCCCGTAAGAGTCGGCGCCGAAAACTCGGGAAGCTGATGCCCCAGCAGACTCTCCACTCTGAAATTCGAGGTACGGAACTTTTCGAAAACCTCGGGATAACGACCGATAAGCGCCTCCTCTGTCAGCGTCGGACACCCAGCCGCCGAAGAGTCGGGCCAGCTGAAACGGACTATGACCTCCTGTTCGGATATTGATGCCGGATTGTAAAGAAAATCTGTTTTACGCGGCAGCCCCGTAGCCGCATCAAAAATATATTCGAAATCAAAGGCGTCGAAACCTTTGATACGCCTTACTCCGCTGACCGCGATTTCACCGTTGCGCTCCTCTATTCTATATGTATAAGTGCTGTCCGCCTCCATCTGCGCCAGTGTGCGCGCCATATACGCCGGAAGCAGGTTGGCGAACTGCGCCTGATTCTGCACACCCTCGCCGATACTGAACGGTACAGAGTCGGCGGCATAATGATACTCCTGCAGCCTGAGGTCGCGATAACGGTAATGATTACCGTCAAAATATGCCGAAAAACCGCGGTTACCGGTTTCGCGCTCCAGCAGCGTCCAGTCTATCAGGTATGAGGCGGGGGCGAGCGCATCTCCGGGACCTTGCTCAAGGGCGATATTGTATGTCACCGGATCTGGACTCGACGGCAGCGTGACCTCGAACTCGGCTTTTCCGGAAATGCAGGTATGTGCGCCCATATGTCCGGCAACTTGCCCTAGCGTAGCGGTTCGTGCAAGTGTGGTGAGACCTGCGCACGATATTAACAGAGCCGACAGAACGCTCTTGTTCCAATATTCAAAATCAAGCATGACAGTAATGTGATGTATTATAAGAATACAACACCGGAGCGATTGCCTAAGTTCGCTCAAAGGCTTCCGTTCATCGGCTCGAGTTCTGTTATTGCTCCGGTTACAGGGCTGAAACGGGCCTGCATGGGTGACTTTTTATTTGAAAACAGTCCCGGGTCAAGACCGAAGGTCTCGCCGAGCTGAGCAAGTTCGACTGTCGCCGTAGCTACCTCGCGGCCGTTATAGCCTACGGTAATCCGGGCTGTGCCCGGTATAGTGTAGGCCACTCCGCCTTTGGGAAATTTCTTTGCCTCGCCCTTTTCGGTAACCGGAAGCTGTCCCCGCTGAAGGACCGACAGCGACATGGTCAGCGGAATTCCGCGCAAATCATCGCTACTCGTCACACCGTCAAGCGGCGATATGCGTGCCACCACCGAGTCGGCAATCTCGCCGTCAGCAGGTATTACACTGAATGTATTTACCTGCGTTCCTGTCTGCACTGTACCCGCGAACATGGCGGTGAGGGCAGCTTCCTGAGCATTGAGTGCGTCCAGGGCTATCTTAAGACTGCCGCCGTCCTGAGGCATATTATCGGCATTGCCGCTGATCAGTTCGTTGCGCTGCTCACGCATCTCAAAAATACGCTGAGCGGCAAGTTCGGCCTTTTTTGACAGCGAGGTGCTGCGTGTCATCTCAAGTGTCAGCGCCTGACGCGCGGCATCGGTTTGCAGCGGCGACTGGCTCATGGGAACAGCCTGAGGCAGAGCTGACTGTCCGGCATCCTCGGCCTCCTCGGCATTGACCGCCAAAGGTACTCCGGCCGCGTTCAGCAACATCGACACAGGCGTACCGCTCTTGAACTGGGCCATCCAGCGGTTGTCGGCATCAGGCACACCACGGGTACTTATGATTACCTCCTTTACGGAGACTTTTGTCTCGGGGACACGCACCGCATCGTCAAGACCGAGATGCAGCCGGGCATAGTTGGCGAACTCGCCGGGTGTGAGCACCGTAGTTTCAGTGACAACCGTGATGTCGACGGCAGTACGCGGCAGAGAGTAAACCAGCCCGTATTCGTTTGCCTTGCTGGCTGTAAGTTTCTGTGTATTCTGTGCAACGGCCCCGGAGGCAGAGAGCAGACCGAGGCTCAGAAGTATGGGAATGATTTTCATATCTGTCACAATGTTATTCGCAAATCGATGCGATGGCTTTTCCGATATTGTCGGCGATATCTGCTGCCGTTGTTCCATATTCGCCCTGTTCGAGCGATGCCATCTCTCCGGCCACACCATGTACAAAGCAGCTGACAAAAGTGGCTATCTCCGGTTTGAGTCCCTGTGCCATAAACGAACATATCACACCCGTCAGTACGTCGCCGCTGCCCCCGGTTGCCATAGCGGGGCAACCGGATGTATTGAAGAAAATTCGTCCGTCGGGACGTATGATGGCTGTATAGCGCCCCTTCAGAACAATAATTACATTATAGAAGGCTGCCACATCAAGAGCCTTACGCAGACGGGCCTCGTGGTTTTTCTGCTCGCCGAAAAGCCGGTCGAATTCTCCGTCATGCGGAGTCAGGACACTAAGCACGGGAAGGTGCTCGATCAGATTCGGACGTCGGGCGATACAGTTCAGCGCGTCGGCATCCAGTACGACCGGTGCTCCTGAAGCGGAGCGGGCGCGCAGCAACTGTCCGAGCGCATCGATAGTCAGATCATGCGTACCTATGCCGGGACCGATTGCAATCGCCGAAAAGTTTTTGCCTTCGGCCGGCATTTTGGTAATGCAGCGGCTGTTACTGTCGCTGTCGAACATGGCGCAGGGAACGGCTGCCTGTACTATGGGCAGACCACACGATGCGGAATGCACAGTAACCTTTCCGGCTCCGGAGCGCAGGGCGCCGCGCGCGGCAAGCACCGCCGCACCCATCATGCCCTCGCTGCCCGCAATGAGCAACGCGTTGCCGAAATCGGCTTTACTGCAAAACTCTTTGCGTGCCGGCAGAAACTGACGTACTGTGCTACGTTGCACCAGATAATAATTGTAAGCAATCTCGTTGAGCGCCTTGGGATTGAGACCGATATTAAGCACCTTCCACTCGCCAAGGGCCGGCGCATTGTCTGCTATGACAAAGGCGAGACGTGGAGCACCAAGAGCCAGCGTGAGCGTGGCGTGGACGATATGCGACAGCGAGTTGCCGTCGTTCCACTCGCCGAACATGCCTGAGGGTATGTCTATCGAAACTACCTGTGCGCCCGAATTATTGATGTTTCCGACAAGCAGCTGAAACGGTACAGGCAGTGGCTTGTCGAGCCCCGAGCCGAACAGGCCGTCTATAATCAGGCAGTTCTTGTCGAGTTCCGGCCATACAAACTGTTCCGAGCCGTCTATTTCGTACATTGTCACGGTATCAGGCGAAGCGACCAGTCTGTCGCGACAAACCTTACACTCAGGTGTTATACGGTTGCGGATGTTGAACAGATACACTTCGGGGCAATAGCCTTGACCGGCAAGGAGACGCGCTGTCTCAAGGGCGTCTGCTCCATTGTTACCCCAGCCGGCAAACACCACAAGACGCATATTGGGGCGCCAGCGCGCGGTTATTTCGGCGGTGATCGCCTCTGCGGCATTTTCTATGAGGTCAAGCTCACGCAGGTTATCCAGCTCGACTGTTCGGCTGACAACCTGACGCAGTTGCTCGTTTGTCAGGATTTTCATATTGTAACGAACATTATTCTTAGACTGCAAAGGTAGCGAAAACGGCGCAAAAAAGCAACATCGGAATTTGCGTCATCCACAAAAAATACCCCGCGCAGATATTTGTCCTGACGCGGGGTATTTCACCTGTTATTGTGTGTTATTCAAACGATTACATCATACCACCCATACCCATGCCGCCGGCGGCCGCGGCGGGGGCAACGGGGTTCTCTTCTTTCTTTTCGGCAATCACGCATTCGGTGGTCAGGAACATCCCGGCGATAGAGGCGGCATTTTCCAGTGCTACGCGTGTAACTTTGGCAGGGTCGATTACGCCGGCCGCATACATGGGCTCGTATGTGTCGGTGCGTGCATTATAACCGAAGTCGTCCTTGCCTTCGCTGACTTTCTGAACAACGACAGCGCCCTCGACACCGGCGTTCTGTGCGATCTGCCGCAGAGGCTCCTCGATTGCGCGGCGCACGATTTCGATGCCGGTCTGTTCGTCGTCGTTGTCACCTTTGAGGGCGTCAAGGTCAGCCAGGCAGCGGATGTATGCCACACCACCGCCGGGAACGATACCTTCGGCGATTGCCGCGCGGGTAGCGCTGAGAGCGTCGTCAACACGGTCCTTCTTCTCCTTCATTTCAACCTCGGAAGGTGCGCCGATGTGCAGTACGGCAACTCCACCGGCGAGTTTTGCAAGACGCTCCTGCAGTTTCTCGCGGTCATAGTCGCTGGTTGTCTGCTCAATCTGGGCCTTGATCATGGCCACGCGCTGAGCGATGGCGTCCTTGTTGCCGGCACCGTTGACAATGGTGGTGTTCTCCTTGTTGACAGTCACTTTGTCGGCACGGCCCAGATCGGTGAGCGTAGCCTGCGAAAGCTGCATACCCTTCTCCTCGCTGATAACGGTGCCTCCGGTAAGTACTGCGATGTCCTCGAGCATCTCCTTGCGACGGTCGCCGAATCCGGGAGCCTTTACTGCACAGATTTTCAGAGAGCCGCGCAGACGGTTAACAACGAGTGTGGCGAGAGCCTCCTGGTCGACGTCCTCGGAGATAATGAGCAGAGGACGGGCATTCTGGGCCACGGCCTCGAGGACGGGAAGAATGTCCTTGAGATTGCTGACTTTCTTGTCATAGAGCAGAATGTAAGGCTGGTCCATCACGCACTCCATTTTTTCGGTATCGGTGACGAAGTAAGGCGAGATGTAGCCACGGTCGAACTGCATGCCCTCTACCATATCGATAGTGGTTTCGGTGCCCTTGGCCTCGTCGACAGTGATCACGCCTTCCTTCTTGACCTTCTGCATGGCGTCGGCGATAAGTTTGCCGATGCGCTCGTCATTATTGGCGCTGACGCGTGCCACGTCCTCGATTTTCTTGAAGTCATCGCCTACCTCCTGGCTCATGGCCTTGATTTTGGCGACAACAGTCTCGACGGCTTTGTCGATACCACGCTTGAGGTCCATGGGATTGGCCCCGGCGGTAACGTTTTTAAGGCCGACGTTAATGATTGCCTGTGCCAGTACGGTGGCGGTGGTGGTGCCGTCGCCGGCATCATCGCCGGTCTTCGAGGCTACTTCCTTGACAAGCTGCGCGCCCATGTTCTGCATGGGTTCCTCAAGTTCTACCTCGCGTGCCACGCTGACACCGTCCTTGGTGATATGGGGAGCGCCGAATTTCTTGTCCAGAATTACATTGCGGCCTTTGGGACCGAGGGTTACCTTTACGGCATCGGCCAGAATGTCGACACCTTTTTTAAGCTCTTCGCGAGCCTGCGTATTGAATTTGATTTCTTTAGCCATGATTATGTATTGTTTTAGTTGACAGTGTCGTTTTTATCCCAGAATTGCGAGAACGTCGCTCTGACGCATAATCAGCACCTTCTCGTGGTCGATTTCGACTTCGGTGCCGGCATATTTGCCATAGAGCACCACGTCACCTTCCTTGAGCTGCATGGCCTCGTCCTTGGTGCCGGGACCTACTGCCAGAACTGTGCCGCGGAGGGGTTTCTCCTTGGCCGAATCGGGGATGATGATACCTGCGACGGTAACTTCCTCAGCCGGGGTGGGCTGAATCAACACTCTGTCTGAAAGGGGTTTTACGTTCATGATATGTATATATTATATTGTTTGTTGTTCAAATCGGCACAATATGTGCGACGCCACACGTAGGTCACGCCGTCACAGTTACTGCATATTTCGTGCCAAAGTCCAAAACCGGGGTTTTTCATGTCAAAAGACTGCCAAATGAACTGACAGTCTTTTAACATATATGGACGCCGAAATGTTTAACGGGCTACGCTCAATGTATAGCCTGACGAGTGTGCCGTAAGCGTCGGGGCCTGCGAGCAAGTAGCCGTGGCCACTCCGGTGTTGAAGGTGCCCGCGTTATTGACGCGGAAACTGTATTCGAGCAGCCATGTACCTTTTGGTACGTAGTCGAGATAGATATTGGTTGTCGAAGCACGGTTTTCGCGGTATCCGGACAAGCCGTCGCCGTAAATCCATCCTGACAGCTGGCTGACGGGGACAAGTGTCGCAGCCCGCTCGTCGGTGACCACTACGCGCGACATGGGACGGTCGGCCTTGACAGAGAGCAATGTCTTTACGGTCTCCCCTACCCTGAGCGAATCGGCTGCGGGGTTGAAGTTGCGCCACGTTCCGTCGGCATTCTGAGCCATCAGGCGCTTCTCTATCGAAATCTCGCCGTCGCTGTATGCCTTGATGTCGGCCGATGGTGCGGTATAACGGGTGATAAGGGCGCCGTAAGCGGGCGTGACGGCTTCGGCCCGGGTCAGTGTAAGGTCGTTGCCCCTGACGGGAACGGTAAACTGGCCGAGTCTGTCAGTCTGCCCGGCAACGGATGTGGTACCGTCAATATTCAGTGTCACCTTTCCGGCTGTGACGGTCCACGGTGTGCCCGAGTTTATCATTGCGGCTACGATGTTCGAGGTGATGACCCGGTTGCCCCAGTCCTCACCCTGCTTGCGCACGATAAGGTATTGGCGCAGGCCATCCACAATGGGCGACTCAGGCGTGATGGCGCCGTAGCACTCCAACAGCCACGCATACACATACAGGCTGCGGACATTCCTGAACTCGAAGCCCTTGTCGCGGGTCTGCGTTCCGAACTGGTCGAGGCTGCCGAGGACAGTGCGGGCCATATTGGTGTTGCCGGTATACCACAGCGCACAGGCGGCCAGGGCCTTGTTGCCGGTGGTGAACTTCTTCCAGTTGCGGTTTATTTCCTGTACGGTGGTGTTCATGACCTTCTGGCCATTCAGGGACTGCGCTGGAGTGGAGAAGGCGCTGCGGACAATGGTGTAGAGCATATCGGTGCCGTCGACATTATCATCGTAGTACGGCAGGGCACGCCGTATCATGCGTTCCATCTCCTTGTCGTCAAGCATACCGTTGCGTTTGAGTACAGCCATGACGTCGAGCACCTCACCCGTAACATATGCCGAAGGTTCCGTACTCCATACGCCCCACTTCCAGCCGCCGCCGGCACACTGCAGGTCGCCGAGTACCTTACGGGCGCTGTCCATGACACGGCGCAGATCGCGCTCTTTGAACTTTATACCGAGTTCGGGGTGCAGCTTCATCAGCGACAAGGCCACGGCCGAGCAGAAATAGGCGCGGGCCTGACCTCCTGCCGTGGAAAATACCTGTTCGCCGGTGATTTCGGGAAGTGCCGAGACGATTGTCCACATAGGGTTCCCGGTATATGTCAGCGATGCCTCGTAGTCCTTGCCTTTTGGGGCGGGGAGAGAAGCGGACCACGAGGTGTCGCCGGGATTAAGGTAGAAATTCTGCGTTTCCGTCACTGTGCTCTGTGATGTCAGCACGGGTATGGCCACAAGTTCGCCGTCGGAATTGA